>CALMRL010000497.1 GCA_937873345.1 uncultured Beijerinckiaceae bacterium
TTGGCTGCTGCCGCTCGCCCTGCTCGGCCTGTGGCAGCTCGGCGCCGCCACCGGCGTCATCGCCTCGACGATCCTGCCGAGCCCGCTCGACGTCGGCCGCGCCGCGGTGCGCCTCGCCCGCTCCGGCGAGCTTCTCGGCAACATGGAGGTGAGCGCCGCGCGCGCCTTCGCCGGCCTGCTGGTCGGCGGCGGCATCGGCCTGGCGTTCGGCTTCGCGAACGGCCTGTCGCGGCTGTCCGAGGCCTTCACCGACACCACGCTGCAGATGGCGCGCAACGTACCCCACCTCGCGCTGATCCCGCTCGTCATCATCTGGTTCGGCATCGACGAGGGCGCGAAGCTGTTCCTGGTCGCGCTCGGCGTGTTCTTCCCCGTCTACGTCAACACGCTGCACGGCATCCGTTCGGTCGATCCGCAGCTGATCGAGATGGGGCGCTCCTACGGCATGGATCGCCGCCGGCTGCTCCGCCGCGTGGTGCTGCCGGGCGCCCTGCCCTCGATCTTCGTCGGCCTGCGCTACGCGCTGGGCATCACTTGGCTGACCCTCATCGTCGCCGAGACGGTGAACGCGCAGTCCGGGCTCGGCTACATGGCGATGCAGGCGCGCGAGTTCGAGCAGACCGACATCGTGGTCGTCGCCATCCTGATCTACGCCCTGCTCGGCAAGAGCGCCGATGGCGCGGTGCGGCTGATGGAGCGGCGCTTCCTCGCCTGGAATCCCTCCTACGCCCGGGCAGTGCGCCGTTGAGCAAGGAAAGCGTGAACGCCAGCCCGTTGCCGATCACCGTCCGCGGGCTGGCCAAATCCTACGGCGGCCGGCGCATCCTCGCGGATCTGGACCTGCACGTCCCCGCCGGGCAGTTCCTGGCCATCGTCGGCCGCTCCGGCTGTGGCAAGAGCACCCTGCTCCGCCTGCTTGCCGAGCTCGAGGCGGCGGATGCCGGCTCGGTCGCCTTCGGCGAGGCGGCGCGGGATCGGACGGATGGCGCGACCCCCGTGCGCCTGATGTTCCAGGAGCCGCGGCTCCTGCCCTGGGCGAGCGTCGCCGAGAACGTGGC
>CALMRL010000498.1 GCA_937873345.1 uncultured Beijerinckiaceae bacterium
GACCTCGATCCCGTGCAGCTCGCCAGCGCCTACGGCCTGCGCACCGCGGCGCTCGAACAGGCTGCACCTGGCGGCCCTGTGCGCGATGGCGGGCGCGTCGCCGCCGCGGCACTCTCCCGACGCACCGATCACGTCCACAATGCTCGTTGAGCAGATCGAGCGTTGGGGCGCGTCGGCCGATGCTCCCAAGCATAACTTGGATCGCTGGCGGGCCGACCTAGCCGCGATCCGGTAGACGTGGCACCCTTCGAGATAGGCCGGCATCTTTCTAGATGCTCGCGATCCAACGATGTCGACCGCATGCTCGCTTAGCGGCCTACTGCGGCCCGGTGCTTCGCGCGGGGGGTCGGACGCGCTATCGTCAGTCTTGACAGCAGGAGTGAGGGCATCCGTCGATGCAGCAGGTCAAGGTGAGGACCTATGAACCGAGCTTGGCGCCCCGCCGCACCCGGATGGAGGTGCCGGGCTGGTCAGGCAAACCGGAGCCGCGACGCAACGGCTCGCACGAGCACGTGTGGCACTGCCTACCGTTCACGGAAGGCGCGACTTACGGCACGGAGGTGCTCTTCCCGCACCCGGGCGAGGTCCGCGTCACCGGGTGCAACGGCGAGCCGCACTTCGACGGCGACATCCGGACCGATCCCGACACGGGCCTCAGCACGCCGCCGTTCCGCAGCTTCGGCGGGCGCTTCTATTCCTACCAGCTTTTGCTAGACCTGAAGCCGGAGCCGGGCTTCGCGGTACGCACCGAGCCGCACCCCCGCTTCTACACCGACACAACCGGCACCGTGCCGCTCGCATTGCCAGCGCTGATCCGCGACTTCTGGCCGATGATGAACTTCTGCATCTTCAAGACGCCGGCGGAGGGCCATACGCATGTGTTTCGCCATGGCGAGCCAATGCTTCAGCTCATCGTGGTGCCGGCCGAGCCGGACTACGAGCTGGTGCCAATGGGCGACGAGGAGGCAGCCGAGCGCGAGCTGCAGTCCCGCCGCGTCCACGCCAGCCGCGACACGCTGGGAAAGGACACGCACTGGGTGTCGGCGTCTAACACCGTGTTCGACGGCACCTACCGCCACATCCTGCGCGCGGCGAAGGCGCAGGACAAGTCGGGTTGAGCCGGGGCCGCCGTGGCGGCCCTGCCTCATCAGCGGTAGAAGTTGTGGTGGTGATGGTGCCGGAAGCGGCGGTAAAAGTGATGGTGGTGATAGTACCGCCGATAGAAGTGATGGTGGTGGTGGTGATGGTAGTAGTACTGTGCCATCTCCAGCGTCGCCGCACTCTCCCGCTCGCGCAGCAGGGCGTCCGACGCCTGCAGCTTCTCAACCGCGTTCGGAATGGGCTTGAGCAGGTCGGCATAGGATGCGGCCGTCGTGTCGTCCGCGCCGAGCACGGGAGACGCCGTCGCCGCGCCCGGCGCGAGCGCCGCCGCGACGCCGACCAAGCCGATCAGTTTTCTGTCCATTCACATCTCCACGGTGGCCGCGACTTGAACGTCGCCGACCCCAACCTGTCCCACGCTCCAGCGTTGCATGTCCCGGCGCGGCTCAGGGTCGTACGTCCCAACAGCGCGTCGTCGCCGAGTGCCAGACGTCGCCGACGAGGGACGAGGATGGCCATGCCGGTTTGCATGGGATGCGGATCAACCTGGACGTCATGTGTCGCGACGACGCTCGCGCTCACCGTTCCATGCGCTCGGAAAGGCGTTCGGCCCGTTGCGGGATGAGCAGAACGCAGACGACGATGAACGTCGCCAGCACCGCCGACGCGGTGAAGCGGTCCAGGGCGAGGCCGCCCTCCGCCTTCGGCTTGTCTAGCAAGTCGCCGATCGTCGCCCCCAACGGGCGCGTCAGGATAAAGGCGGCCCAGAACAGCAGGACCCGTGAAATACTCGTGCCATAGTACAGCAGCACGGTGACGACCAGCAGCGCCCCGAACACGAGCACGCCGCCGCCGTAGCCGAGGCCGCCGTCGTCGGCGAAGAAGTCGCCGAGCGCCGTGCCCAGCGTTTGCGAGAATAGGATCGTCGCCCAGTAGAACGCCTCTGCCTTGGGCGTCGCGACCGTGGCCACCGCCACGGAGCCGAGCGTCCGGTACCAGAGGCCGAACGAGGCCATCAGGCACGCGAACAGGACCAGCGAGCCGCCGACGTAACCGATGCCGAGCGAACGGTCGGCGAAGTCGGCCAGCGTGGTGCCCACCGTGGTTGTCGCGATGATCACGGCCCAGAACAGGAAGGGGTGGAAGCGCCGCGCCCTGATCTGGGCGGCGACGAGTAGGACGAAGACTGTCGCGAACACCGCCGTGCCCGCGAGATAGCCGAGGCCGAGCGACATGGTCACCGCGTCGCCGCCGGTCTCGCCCAGCGTGGTCGCCACGACCTTGATGACCCAGAAGCCGAACGTGACCTCCGGCACCTTGCCGAAGCCGCCCGTGCCCTGCGCGGCGCCTACGGCGGCTTGGCCGGTCACGTCGTGACCGCATAGCGGCGCACCCGCCTCGGAGCTGCCGCTAAACGTGCCGGTCGACAAAGCCATCTCGCTGTCCTCTCAGGAACTCACCGCAACGATGACGGCGCCGAAGCCGATGAGCAGGATGCCGATCCACCCCAGGGCGGTCAGCCGTTCGCGCAGGAACAGGACGCCGAATACCGCGACCAGCACCACGCTGAGCTTGTCGATGGGCGCGACCTTGGTGGCGCTGCCGATCTGAAGCGCCCTGAAGTAGCACAGCCAGGACAGGCCGGTCGCCAGCCCCGACAGCACGAGGAAGGTGTAGCTCCACGCCGATACCGATCCCGGTGCCTGCCAATGCCCCGTGACGCGCAGGATCACGGCAACGGCGACCAGGATGTCGATGGTACGAATGAGGGTGGCGAAGCCGGAGTTGACGCCCTCAACGCCGACCTTGGCGAAGACCGCGGTGAGCGCGGCGAAGGTCGCCGAGGCAACTCGCGCCGACAAACAAAGCCGTGAGAGCCACCATTGCGGCTTGATCCGCTTATCCCAGCCTTGCGCTCCAGAGCAGACAAGCTGTGGATCGGCGCAGGGGTCCGATGCCGATTGAGCTTGCAAGTGCTTGGTATCGAATCGTTGTCGGCGTTCAAAACACCACGCCGGTTCACACCGATGCGTAGTGATCGCCACAGCGAACATGTTGCAGGCTCACTGAAGACGATTACGCGCCAGTGTAGCCGAACAGCGCCATGAAGCCGTAATCCATGTGCAGCTGCTGGTGACAATGGAACAGGGTCAGGCCCGGGTTGTCGGCAACGAAGTCCACCTCCGCCTCCTGGTAGCCGCCTAGCATGACGACGTCCTTGATCACGCCGGCAGTCCGCTTGCCGCCCACCCGCGTCAGCTCGAAGCTGTGGCGGTGCAGGTGGATGGGGTGGATGTCGTCGCTGGCGTTGCGTAGGCGGAGCCGGTAGCGGCGCCCGCGCGTCAGGAGCAGCATCGGCTTCACCATCCCCATCGTGTCGGGATAGGCGACGTTGTTGATGGTCCAGCGATTGAAGCCGCCGTCGGCGGCGTTCTCCTTGGCGAACACCATGTCGAAGGTTTCATCAGGACGTGGCGCGGCCTCCGACGTGCCGAACGCGGTGTAATCCCACGTCGAGGGCGGCGGCTTCACCCATCGCGGTTCGCCGCGCGCGTCGGCGTATTCGACGACGATGCCCATCCCGTGGCCGCGATCGTCGTCGGACAGGTCGCCGAGGACCCACACGCCGGGATTGTTCATCTCCACGACCGCGCAGACGCGTTCGGCGGTGCCGATCCATAGTACGGGCACGTCGGCCTGGGTGGGGACGGGATTGCCGTCCAGCGCCACCACGCGAAACGTGTGGCCGGGCATCGCCAGGCTGCGGATCTCGCCGGCGCTGCCGTTCAACACGTGGATCAGCACCCGCTCGCCGCGCTTGACTCGGATCGGCTCGCCGTGGCCGAGCATGCGGCCGTTGATGGAGAAGAAGCTGTAGCCGACCTCGTAGCCGTGCGGCATGCCGCTGGCGAGCGAGGCCTTCATGGTCGCCTCGCCCGTGTCCTTGAGCGCGTCGACCGCGCCGCCGGCCAGGAAGTCCATGTCCATGTCGCCGCCACGGCTGAACGTCGGGCCGAACTCCTTCAGCACCAGGAACACTTCCCGGTCGTAGCGTCCGGGATCGACCTTCGGCTCGATGTAGACGGGGCCGACCAGGCCCGAATACTGGCCGCGATCGAGGTCCGCACCCGCCCGGACGTGCGTGTGATAGAAGCGAAAGCCGCTCGGACCCGGAACGAACGTTTCGCGGACCGAGCCGCCGGGCGGGATGTCGGGCGTCCCCTCCTCCGCCGCGCCATCCACGTCGGAGGGGATACGCTGCCCGTGCCAGTGCAGCTGCTCGGGGTAGGCGGTGTCGTTGTGGATATCGACGGTGACCGGCCGGCCCTCGGCGAAGCGCAGCAGCGGCCCGGGGAACTGGCCGTTGTAGGTCGTGGTCGAGATGATGTGGTCCGGCGCGAGTTCGACGAGGGACCGGGCGATGCGGATGGTGTGGTCCGCCGGATCGCCAAGCTGGGCGGGGATGGGCCCGGTCTGAGCCACCTGGGCCACGGCTGGGCCGATCAGGCTCGAGCCGCCGCCCGCGATCGTCGCGAGCCCGCCCGCCTTGAGGACTTCGCGTCGGTCGAACGAGATCATCATCATGCCTCCAGGGCCGGGCCGTCCTTCACATCGGGGATACAGCAAGGCGGGTGGGGCGCAAGGTCACCCAATGCACTAAGGCCCGTGGACATTTACCTCAATGCGATGCGAGTCGCGGCGAGGTTGATG
>CALMRL010000499.1 GCA_937873345.1 uncultured Beijerinckiaceae bacterium
GGCGCCGCGGAAGCCCATCGCCAGCACGTAGAGCTCGGCCGAACCGGCGCGGCTCGCCTTCGGCTTGACGTGGTGCACGCCCGCGAAGTCGGCCTTCAGCACTCGCAGCAGCTCGGTCTCGGTGCCGCCCTGGAACACCTTGGAGAGAAAGATGCCGCCGGGGCTCAGCACCTCGCGGGCGAAGTGGATCGCCAGCTCCGCCAGCGCGACGATGCGCAGGTGGTCCGTCTTCTTGTGCCCCGTGGTGTTGGCCGCCATGTCGGACAGCACGAGGTCGGCGGGGCCGCCGAGCATCGCCTTCAGGCGCTCCGGGGCGTCGGGATCGAGGAAGTCCATGACGGCGAACTCGACGCCGGCGATCGGATCGATCGGCAGCAGGTCGATGCCGATCACCCGTCCTTCGCGCCGCTCGCGCCCTGCCCCACCGCCCGCGCCGGCCCTGTCCGCACCCGTCTTATCCGAGCCCGTCTTGCGCGCCGCGATCTGCGACCAGCCGCCCGGCGCCGCGCCGAGGTCGACCACGCGCTGCCCCGCCTTCAGGATGCGGTAGCGCTCGTCGATTTCCAGCAGCTTGTAGGCGGCGCGCGAGCGGTAGCCGTCGCGCTTGGCTTGGGCGACGTAGGGATCGTTGAGCTGGCGCTGTAGCCACAGCGTCGAGGACAACGAGCGCTTGCGCGCCGTCTTCACCCGCGTCTTGAGGTCGCCGCGCGGGTTGCCGCCTCCCCTACCCTCCGCCATTCACCGGCCGTCCCGCGACCACATCCGGTCCGCAGCCATCATCCCCATCAGGATGCCCTCGCGCAGGCCGCGGTCGGCGACGCGCACCCGCTCGCAAGGGAAGGCGCGGCGGATCGCCTCGAAGATCGCGCAGCCCGCGAGCACGAGATCGGCGCGCGCCGGACCGATGCAGCCGTTCAGCACCCGCTCCTCGAAGGACATGCCGCGCAGGACGGCGATGGTGTTCGACACCTCGTCGTGGGTCATCCACAGGCCGTCGACACGGCGGCGGTCGTAGCGGCCCAGGGCCAGGTGAACGCCGGCGATGGTGGTGACGGTGCCCGACGTGCCGAGCAGGTGGAAGTGCCGGGCGCCCGCTCCGTCGCCGACGGCAGCGACGAAGGACGCCAGCTCGTCCGCGACCCGAGCGACCATCGCCTCGAAGATGTCGGGGGTGACGTCGCGGCCGCCGAACTCTTCCGCAAGGCGGACCACGCCGACGGGCATCGAGCGCCAAGCGCGGATGCGCTCGCGCAGCGCTCCGTCGGCGCGGCGGTCGCGCCGCCAGCCCGCCGGCTTCTCGCGGTCGAGCCAGACCATTTCGGAAGAGCCGCCGCCGATGTCGAACAGCACGATGCTTTCGGCCTGCGGATCGGCGAGCGCGGCGCAACCGGCGGCGGCGAGGAAGGCCTCGGTCTCGCGGTCGACGATCTCCAATTCGAGGCGCGCCTCGTCGGCGACGCGGCGCAGGAACTCGTCGCTGTTGCCGGCGGCGCGGCAGGCCTCGGTAGCGACGAGGCGCGAGCGGGTGACGTGGCGCGCCGCGATCTTCTCGCGGCAGATCCTCAGCGCCGCGACCGTGCGGTCCATCGCCGCCTCGCTCAGCCGGCCGCCGGCGATGCCCTCGCCGAGCCGCACGATGCGACAGAAGCTGTCGATGATGCGGAAAGCGGCGGGGTCGGTGCCGGGCAAGGGCTGGCGAGCGATCAGCAGCCGGCAGTTGTTGGTGCCGAGGTCGAGCGCGGCGTAGACCGGCCCGGCCATCGCCATCGAGCCGGAGGCGCGGGGCGCGTCGGGTTGCCCTTCACCCTCGCGAGGCCGAGCGGCGGCAGGCACGGCATCCCGCTGCGCGCCGCGCGAAGCGCGCGGCCCGGTAAGCCAAGAAC
>CALMRL010000500.1 GCA_937873345.1 uncultured Beijerinckiaceae bacterium
CCTGCCTACATCCACTCGGCCTTCGCGCAGTGGCACCAGCTGTCCTGGCTGAAGTCGGGGTCCATCCTCGCGGAGCTGCGCAGGCTGGCGGCCGCGAGCGAGCGCGGCGCCGAGCTCGAGGACCTCGTCACGGTGATCGAGATGGACATGGGCTACGCGCTGCATCGCGCCGTCGCCGGGGTGAAGGTGGAGCTGTCGCTGGCCGAGCGCGCCACGCTGCGCTTCGCCGGCTGGGGCGTCCGCATCGAGGCGGAGGTCAACCGCGCCGCCTTCGAAGCGTGGATCGCGCCCGACCTCGCCGCGATCGACGCCGGCATCGAACGGGCGCTGGAACAGGCCGGGCATCCGACGATCGACGCGGTCTTCATCACCGGCGGCACCTCCTTCGTCCCGGCGGTGCGCCGATTGTTCGATCGCCGCTTCGCGCCGGAGCGCCTGCATCACGGCGACGCCTTCCAATCGGTGGCGTCGGGCCTTGCCCTGATGGCGGCGGACAGGGCCGCCTGAAACGCGAAGCGGCGGCCCTGGGGCCGCCGCTTCGTCCCTGCCGTGGTTTGGGCGGGAGCTGCCGAGCGGGATTACTTCGAGGCGAACATCTTCTGGATGTTGTCGAGGCCGCCCTGCAGGATGCCCGAGAGCGCTTGGTTGTCCATGTCGTCCTTGCCGTCGTCGGGCGTGTAGGTGCTCTTCCACTCGACGCGCGAGCCGCCGCCCTTCTTCGTCACGCTCAGGGTGGACGAGTACTTCGTCAGCGGCAGCGGGCTCTTCTGGATCTCGTAGGTGTATTCCATGCTCTTGGCATCGTTGGCGGTCTGCTTCTCGACGAACTTGCCGCCGTCCTTGGTGGTCAGCGTGCGCACGCCGTTCTGCTCGGTGCAGTTGGCGATCGCCGGGTGCCACTCCTTGATCGAGCAGAACGGGCCGATCTTCGCCCACACCTTGTCCGGCGGCGCGGCGACGTCGATCATCTTGTCGACCGTGGCGGCCGAGGCGGTGAGGGTACCGGCGGCGAGCGCCGCGCCGGCCAGAATGAGCTGCATACGCATGAATGTCTCCCGTCGGCCGCCGTGGACCACGCCGTTGCTTAGCGTGCCACCCGGCGGCTTCGATTGCGCGAGAAGGGTTCGCACGCGGCTGAAATCATGCCGCCTCGAAAAAGTTCAGCCGAGTTCAAGCCGGCTTTGGTCGTAGGCAGCCGGAACGCGCGCCGCCGGAAACGGTCACCGCAGCGGGTGTGGTCTCACAGCCTGTCTCCGCCCGGCAGCAGCGGCGTCACGGCGGCATGCAGGCGGTTCTGGAAGCGGCTGTCCTGCCCTTCGGCAAGCTCGGCGGCCCCGGCGGCGGCCGCGTCGCACAAGGCATCGAGCCAGGGCTGCTCGTCCCTGGCGAAATTGCCGAGCACATATCCCAGCACCCGCTCCTTCGTGCCGGGATGGCCGATGCCGAGGCGGACGCGGCGATAGTCGTTGCCGAGGTCGGCGGTGATCGAGCGCAGGCCGTTGTGACCGGCGTTGCCGCCCCCGCACTTCACCCGCACCGTGCCCGGCGCGAGGTCGAGCTCGTCGTGGAACACGGTGATGTCGGCGAGCGCGATCTTGTGGAAGCGCGCCGCCGCGCCGACCGAGCGGCCGCTGTCGTTCATGTAGGTCTCGGGCTTCAGCAGCAGCACCCGCTCCGCCCCGAGCGTCGCTTCGGTGACGAGCCCGGAGAATTTCGGGCGGAACGGCGAGGCCGCGTGGCGGCGGGCGATCGCGTCCATCGCCATGAAGCCGATGTTGTGCCGCTGCCCGGCATGCTCCCGGCCGGGATTGCCAAGGCCCACGAAGAGACGCATCGCCGATCCCGCCCGCGAGCAGGCCCGCGCCTCTCGGCGCGGGCTGCCAACCACAGTCCTTCTGCTCGCTCGCCGGCCCCTCGTCGGCGGCCTCCTCGACCGCCTCGACGGCGACCTCGGTCTCGACGGGCGCCTCGACCGGCTCGTCGACCACCTCTTCGACCGGCGGCTTGATCGCCAGCACGGTGAAGTCGGCGTCATCGGCCGTGGCGAAGCGAGTTCCGCGCGGCAGCTTCAGATCCGACATGTGCACGGAGTCGCCGACGGCGAGCTGCGAGACGTCGACCTCGATCTGTCCCGGGA
>CALMRL010000501.1 GCA_937873345.1 uncultured Beijerinckiaceae bacterium
GCCCGCCGGCACGCGCGGCTGGTCGGGGTCGAACTTGTCGAGCGCCGATGCGTCGAAGCCGAGCGCCTTCATCAGCGCGCGTGGCGCCATCCCGCCGTCGAGGATGTCCGCCGCGTCCCGCACGTTCGCGATGTCGGTCGCCGTCGCGAGCCGGGGCAGGCCGGCGAAGACGAGGCGGAGGTTGGCGAGCGCCCTGTCGCCGCGCCGCCAGTGCTCCGACGCGGCCGCCAGCGGCGCGAGCATCGCCGCCGGCACCGGGCGTCCCGCCGCGACCGAGAGCAGCGTCAGGACGCGCTCGCGGTCGGCGTTGAGCGCGAGGCCGCCGTCGCGGCCGAACCGCGTCAGGCACGTGCCGTCACCGAGCACCAGCCCGCGCCGGTCGATCGCCGGGGATGGCGCAGCGCAGACCGGCCCCGCCGGCAAGCCAAAGGGTGATGAAGGACGGGAGAACGTTTCCGATCGCATCGCGCGAGAATAGCCGCTGAAGCCCGTTTCGCGCGAACGGCGCTATCGGTCGCGCAGGCCCCGCATGCGCGATGCGAAAGCGCGAAGCCGGCTCTTCGCGCATCCCTCCGGCCCCGTCAGCCCGACGGCCGCCTCGACCAGAAGCGGAACGCTCGCTCCTGCAGCCCCTGCACGAAGCGCAGCGCCTCCGGCCCCGTCCATGGCCCCTCATACCCCTCGCGCATCGGCCGTCCGCCGACCCACCAGCCCTGGCCGGGCAGCGCATCGCTCTCCCTCACCACCAGCACTGCCAGCTCCGGCTCGCCCGTCGCGGCGCCGGCCTCATCGATGGCGTCGAGCGTGCGGCACAGCACCCGCATCCTCGGCCGGGTGAAACGATGGCCGAGGCGCTCCAGCAGGCCGGAATAGCTCAGCGCCTCGCCGCGCCGCGCCGCCGCGACGAGCAGGGCGCGCACGCGGGCGACATCCGCGATCGGGTCTCCGTCGAGGCCGCCTGACACGGCCACCCGCTCAAGCGATGGGGAAGAAGCGGCCGATGATGGTCAGCACGATCAGCAGCATCACGCCGAGGCCGAGGCTCCAGCCGATCAGCTTCTTCTCGATCGGCAGCAGCGGCTCGTACTCGGCGCGGCCGAGTTCGCGCTCGAGGTCGTTTGGGGTACGGGGTGCGTCGCTCATCGCTGCGGCTCCTCAGCCGGCCGCCAGCGGCGGGTGCACGCCGGCGAAGAAGATCCAGGAGATCGCAAGCCCAACCCAGATCACGAAGCCGAACAGGCTGAGGACGTACACCGCCGCGAGCCGCCCGATGCCGGCCTGCCACAGCCGGTTGAGGTTGGACAGGGCGCCGATCGAGAAGAAGGTCAGGATGAAGAAGATGACGCGCAAGGCGTTGGCCTCGGTCACCGCCGCCGTGAGCTTCGCCGCCACGGGAGCGGGCGCGGAGAGCATCAGCGCGAGCGTGACGCCGAAGGTGACGATGAAGCCGAGGATGAACTTGGGGAAGCGCTGCCATATCTCGGATGCCCGCGCCTCCTCGCCCGGCACCACGTTGATATAGCGCGTCCAGATGAAGGCGAGGATGAAGGCCCAGATGCCGATGAAGACGTCGATGAAGATCTTGATCGCCGCGGTGGTCCCGAGGATCCAGCCCGGCTGGTAGCGGATGCCTTCGGCGGCATTCTTCGCCAGGATCAGCGCTTCCGTGATGCCGCCGCCGGCGACCGCCGCGCCGTCGGTCTTCACGGCCAACCCGATCCAGGCCGCCGCCACCATCGGCTCGTGCGCGAGGAACAGCTGCGCCAGGAAGGGCAGGATCAGCACCTCGACCACGGCGAAGATCACCACGAGCGAGGAAACGAGCACCGGCACGATCGGCCGGGCGCGGATGGCGCCACCCGTCGCCACAGCGGCGGCGACGCCGCAGATCGAGATGCCCGATGCCAGCGGCACCGCCCACTCGCGGTTGAAGCCGAACCAGCGGCGGGCGACGTAGTACACCACCGCCCAGTAGATGAGGTAGGCCTCGACGATCGCGGCGATGCCGCGTAGCACGATGCCCGAGGCGAAGCTGAGCTTGCCGGCGACGGTGACGGCCAGGAAGGCGCCGAGCAGCACGATCGCGATCTTGATGTAGAGTTCCGGGCGGATCGCCTCGCCGAGCCAGCCGGCGAAGCGGGGCAGGGCGTTCGCCACGACGAGCCCGGCGATCAGCGCGACGATGAAGCCGCCCTCGTTGGTCAGGCGCAGCGACCAGCCGATGCCGAACTTGGCGTAGTCCGCCGGCGTCACCGCGGCGAAGCGGGCGTAGGAGCCGAGGATCCAGGCGGCGTAGCTGATGGCGAACAGCGCGGCGAAGCGCGGCACGAAGCGGCGCAGGTCGAGCCCCATCATCGCCGCCGCGGCACCGACCGCGACGACCAGCGCCGCGAAGGTGGCGAGGAGGCTGCCGCCGCCGCCGAGCGCGGCGTAAGCCTTGCCGGCGGGCTTCAGCGCCGCCGTCGCCTCGATCCATACAGCGGTGGTCACGACCCAGCCAAGGAGGTCGAGGCCGGCGAGGCTGGCGAAGGCAATGGCGACGACGAGGAGGCCGATGACGAGCGACGCCCAGTCTTCGCTGATCCGGGCGCGTGGCAAGGGGCGGGGAAGGGTGACGACATCCGACAAGGCGATGAATTCCGATTTCGCTGCGGGTTCCGAGCGGGTCGCGATCTTAAGGGTGCGCGGCACCGGCGCCATGGAATTGATCGAGCGTTTTCCCGCCGCCGCGGGGAAGAGAGCCGCGCGCCCGGCCGCTCCGCCGCGCGTTTTCTTCTCGCGGCGGCGGTTCTCGGGCTGTCGCTCGCCGACGTTTGGCCCTGGGCGTCGATCTCAGGCGGCGATCGCGCTCGGCTCGTCCGGCAGCAGCTCCGCGAGCTGTTACAGCGTCTCATCCTGGATCCGCAGGATCAGGGCGATCGCGTCGCGGTTCACCGATCCGTCGCCGACGCCGGTGGCAGCGATGTGCTCGAAGGTCAGTCGCTCGAAGAGCGGAGCCTCGAACGCATCCGGCCACGGTGCCGCGGCGGGCAGCTGGCGGGCGATCACGGCGCGCAGCTGCGCCCCGTCGATCGGCTTCGCCACGTGCTCGACCATGCCGACGGCGCGCTCGGTGGCCACCTCGTCGGCGCAGACTTTGGCGGTCATCGCACTATCGGAAGGTCTCGACTTGGCTGACGAGCGGATCGCCCGGGTGGCGGCGAGCCCGTCCAGGCCGGGCGTCTGCACATCCATCAGCAC
>CALMRL010000502.1 GCA_937873345.1 uncultured Beijerinckiaceae bacterium
GCGCTGGTTGATGCTCGGCACGAGGTGCTGATGGTAATGGCGCCGCACGATCGGAGGGTTCCCCTGGGCATTGGCACCGAGCAACTGCGGATAGGGGTCGTGCATCAGCCGCTGCGGGCCGTCGAGGCCTTGCGGTTCCGGGTCGAGGGGCTGGGCACCCGGCGCTGCGTTGGGATAAGGGCTGGGGATCAGGAACTGCGCCACCGAGGCCGGCGCAGCCGCGAGCAGTGCGGAGGCGAGGAGAAGGATACGGGTCATGCCGGGATAAGCGGCGGCGATCGGGCGCGTGGGGCGCGCGGAACCATCGTTCCGCATGCCCCACGCGCCCGATCGCCGCCGTCAGCGCCGCGACCGGCCGATCAGACCGCCAGCGTAAAGTGCCCACAGCACGAACACCGGCTGGAAGGCGAGGCGGGGGCCATGGTACCACCAGCTGTCGGGGAGCGGCGGCACGTGCACCCCGGCGACGGCGTGGTAGATGTTCGCGGGATAGACGCCGATGGCGTAGAGGGCCAGCCCCACCCCCGCCGCCTTGCGGGTCTGCGGCAGCAGCAGGCCGATGCCCCCCAGGATCTCCGCGACGCCCGTGGCAACCACCACCGCCTGGGGGTGCGGGATCGCCGGCGGCATGATCGGCAGGAAGGCCCCAGGGCGGGTGACGTGCAGCACGCCGAACGGCGTGTAGAGTGCCGCCAGCGCCCAGCGCAGGCCGCGTCGGGCCAGGGTCTCGGGCGCGGCGCCAGGATCGGCCGGGGATCGAAGACGGTCTGCACGCATGGTTCCGAGCCTAAGCAGCCCCTCGCTGCGCGTCCACTCCGGAACGGGGATCGGCATCGCCCCTCTCTGTCGGAGACAAGGGGATGGCGGTCAGCCCGCCAGCGCTTCCTTGCTGCGCTCCGCCCGCTTGCGCTCGTTGGGGTCGAGGAAGGTCTTGCGCAGCCGGATCGACTTCGGCGTCACCTCGACCAGCTCGTCGTCCTCGATGTAGGCCAGCGCCTTCTCCAGCGTCATCTGGATCGGCGGGGTCAGGCGTACCGCCTCATCCTTGCCGGCGGCGCGGATATTGGTGAGCTGCTTGCCCTTGAGCACGTTGATCTCGAGGTCGTTCTCGCGCGAGTGCTCGCCGATGATCATGCCGCGGTAGACCTTGATGCCGGGGGTGATCATCATCGGTCCGCGGTCCTCCAGCTTCCACATCGCGTAGGCGACGCTCTCGCCCTGGTCGTTGGAGATCAGCACGCCGTTGCGCCGCCCGGTGATCTCGCCCTTGAACGGGGCGTACTCGTGGAACAGGCGGTTCATGATCGCCGTGCCCTTCGTATCCGTAAGGAGTTCCCCCTGGTATCCGATCAGGCCGCGCGTGGGGGCGTGGAACACGATGCGGAGGCGGTTGCCGCCCGAGGGCCGCATCTCGATCATCTCGGCCTTGCGCTCGCTCATCTTCTGCACGACGACGCCGGAATGCTCCTCGTCGACGTCGATCACGACCTCCTCGATGGGCTCCAGCAGCGACCCGTCCTCGGCCTTCTGGTAGACCACCTTGGGGCGCGACACGCCGAGTTCGAAGCCCTCGCGGCGCATCACCTCGATCAGGATCGAGAGCTGCAGCTCGCCGCGGCCGGAGACGATGTAGCCGTCGGACTTGGTGTCGTCGGCGATCTTCAGCGCGACGTTGCCCTCGGCCTCCTTCATCAACCGCGCCCGGATCACGCGGGTGGTGACCTTGTCGCCCTCGGTGCCGGCCAGCGGCGAGTCATTGACGAGGAAGGTCATCGACAGCGTCGGCGGGTCGATCGGCTGGGCCTGCAGCGGCTCGCTCACCGCCGGCTCGCACAGCGTGTCGGCGACGTTGAACTTCTCCAGGCCCGCGATGGCGACGATGTCGCCGGCCTCGGCCTCCTCGATCGGCGTGCGCTCGATGCCGCGGAACGCCAGGATCTTCGAGACGCGGCCCTGCTCGACGACCTTGCCGGCGCGGTCGAGCACCTTGACCGACTGGTTCGGCTTGACCGAGCCGGCGAAGATGCGGCCGGTGACGATGCGGCCGAGGTAGGGATTGGCCTCGAGCAGCGTGCCGAGCATGCGGAAGCCGCCCTCCTCGATCGTCGGGGCGGGGACGTGCTTGATCACTAGGTCGAACAGCGGCCCCATGCCGTCCTGCGGCCCGTCGGGCGCATCCGCCATCCAGCCCTGTTTGGCCGAGCCGTAGAGGATCGGGAAGTCGAGCTGCTCGTCCGACGCGTCGAGCGCGGCGAACAGGTCGAACACCTCGTTCACCACCTCGGTGACGCGGGCATCGGGCTTGTCGACCTTGTTGATCGCGACGATCGGCTTCAGGCCGATCTTCAGCGCCTTGCCGACCACGAACTTGGTCTGCGGCATCGGCCCCTCGGCGGCGTCGACCAGCACGATCGCGCCGTCGACCATCGACAGGATGCGCTCGACCTCGCCGCCGAAGTCGGCGTGGCCGGGGGTGTCGACGATGTTGATGCGCGTCTCGGCCCAGGCGATGGAGGTCGCCTTGGCCATGATGGTGATGCCGCGCTCCTTCTCCAGGTCGTTCGAGTCCATCACCCGCTCGGCGACGCGCTGGTTGTCGCGAAAGGCGCCGGACTGGCGCAGCAGGCAGTCGACGAGCGTGGTCTTGCCGTGATCGACGTGCGCGATGATGGCGATGTTTCGCAGCTTCATGAGGCGACCGAGGGCTGGATGAGGGTGCGGGCGCCAGGGCGGGCGGCGGGGGAAGCGCCGGCGACGTACCGCAATGCGGGAGGCTGTACCGCATCGCGCCCGTCTTGGAAAGCTTGAGCCGCGCCGCGGGCGCGCGCGATTCTCTCTCGCGCCTGCGACGTGCGTCAGACTGCTTCGCCGGCTTCCGAATTCTTGGTGATGGCGTCGACGTCCTCGCCGCCGAGCTTGAAGGGCTTGGCCTGCGCTGCTCCCGCGAGCGTGAGAAGGGCGGCGAGGCGATCGGGGACCGTCACGGTCCCCAGAGAGGGCGCCCGGCGCCGGGCGTCACAGCGTCGGGTCCATGCGAGCGCTCGGCAGCCCCGGCACGGCGACCGCGGTGGCGAACAGGCGGCCCGAGCGCTCGTCGTCCTCGTTGCTCGACGGCATCGTCGTCACGTAGAGCGTCCGCAAGTCACCGCCGCCGAAGGCGCAGCTCGTCGGGTTGCGCACGGGTACGGGGATGTCGGCCTCGCGCGTGCCATCGGGCGCGAAGACGGCCAGCTTGCCCCCGCGCCAGATCGCCACCGTGACGCGACCCGACGCATCGACGGCGAGCCCGTCCGGCACGCCCTCCTCCAGCGGCACTTCGGCGAAGGCGCGCCTGCGCCCGACGCCGCCTGTGGCGAGGTCGTAGGGGTAGGCCCACACCGTGCCGGCATGGGTGTCGGAAAAGTACAGGATATCGCCGGCCGGGCTCCAGCCCAGCCCATTGGCGAGCGACACGCGCGGCTCGACCACCTCCAGGCTGCCGCCTTGCCAGCGGTACAGCGCGCCGTCCGGCGCCCGGTCACGGCGCGCCTCGATATGCATGGTGCCGGCCCAGAGCCGCCCGCGCGGGTCGCACTTGCCGTCGTTGAAACGGGTGCCGGAAGGCATCGGAGGCCGCGCCAGCTCTCGCGGGCCGCCAGGTTCGCCGAAGCCCCGGCCGAGGCGCGCGGCGCCGCTGCCGGCGGCCAGCCGGGTCCCGCCCGCGCCGCCGTCCGCCATGACGGCGCAGAAGCCGACCACCTCGTCCAGCGCGTGGGTGGCCACCGCGCCCGTCGCGGGTTCGTGGCGATGGATGGCGTGGCCGACGATGTCAACCCAGTACAGGAACCCATCGGCATCCCAGAGCGGGCCTTCGGCGAGCTTGCAGCGCGGCAGGTCATCGAGCAGGCGCAACGGATCGGCTCCGAGCAAATCGCGAGGCTAAGCTTAGGCGCGGTGCCGGCCGGCTGGCGAGCCGTTCCACGCTCCGGGTGCCATTCCGGACACAAGCCGGCGGCAGCGCTCACGCTGTGCCCTATCGCGTCGCCTTGCCGGCCTCGCGCCGGCAGCGCTCCGAACAGTAGCGCACCTCCTCCCAGCTCCGCTCCCACTTCTTGCGCCAGGTGAAGGGGCGGCCGCAGGTCGCGCAGGTCTTCACCGGCAGGTCGCCCTTCTTGACGCCGCGGGTCATGCCGCGCGCCCCATGCCGAGGGGACGCGAAGCGACTGTTGCACGAAAAGCGCACGGGCGACTCTTCTCTGCCATCGCCGCGATCTGCCCTGAAATGCCCATCCAGCTCCAACTTATGATGCCCCCGGTCGAAAGGGGCGGTGCGGGCGTATGGAAGTCAGCAGGCAGTCGCGGCTCGTGCCGACGCAGCATTACCGGCCCGACATCGACGGCCTGCGCGCCCTCGCCGTGCTCGCCGTGGTGCTCTACCACGCCGGCCTGCCCCTCGTCAGCGGCGGCTACGTCGGGGTGGACGTGTTCTTCGTCATCTCCGGCTACCTCATCAGCCGCAACGTCGCCGACGAGATCGCCGCCGGCCGCTTCACCTTCGCCGGCTTCTACGAGCGGCGGGCCCGGCGCATCCTGCCGGCGCTGAGCGCGTTGCTGATCGGCAGCGCGATGCTGGCCGTCCTGCTGCTGACGCCCGCCGAGGTGACCCGATACGGCCGGACGCTCCTCGCGGCGACGCTGGGCCTTTCCAACATGCTGTTCCGCGCCATGGCGACCGCTGGCGGCGGCTACTTCCAGGACACGAGCGAGCCGCAGCTGCTCCTCCACACCTGGTCGCTCGGCGTGGAGGAGCAGTTCTATGTGCTGCTGCCCTTCGTGCTGCTGGCGCTGCGGCCGCTCGGCACCCGGACGGCCTGGGCCGTCCTGCTCGGGCTGGCGTTCGCCTCCTTCGCCTGGTCGGCCTGGACCCTCGGCTTCAAGCCGAACTACACCTTCTACGTCGTCTTCCCCCGCGCCTGGGAGCTGCTCGCCGGCAGCCTGCTCGCCCTGCGTCCGCGCCGCGCCGAGGTGCTGCAGCCCGCCGCCGTGGGCAGGACCGGCTTGGCACGGGAGATCGCCGCCCTGGCGGGTCTCGGCGCGATCGCCTTCGCCGTGCTGGGCTACGGCAAGGCGACCCTCTTCCCCGGCCCCGCCGCGCTGCCGCCGGTGCTCGGCGCCTGCTCGCTGATCTGGGCGGGCGAGTCCGGCCGGCGCACGTTCGCCGCGCGACTGCTGACCCTGCGGCCGGTGGTCTTCGTCGGGCTGATCTCCTATTCCCTCTATCTCTGGCACTGGCCGGTGCTCGTCGCCGAGCGTTTGCTGGTCCCCTTCGCGCCGCCGCCGGCCGCGACCGCCCTGGCGCTCGGCCTCGCCTTCGCCCTCGCCGTCATGTCCTGCTTCCTCGTCGAGCAGCCGTTCCGCCGCAGGCAGCTGCTGGCGGGCCGTAGGGCGGTATTCTCGGCGGGCGGGGCGGCGATGGCCGCGATGCTGCTGCTCGGCGCCTCGGCCGCGCTCGGCGGGGGATGGTCTTGGCGCTTCGACGCCCGCACCGTCGCCGCCCTCGCGGGCAACGAGGCGCGCGCGCTCGACGTCATCCCCAACAGCTGCCTCGACTGGCGCAGGGCGCAACGGGAGGCGCCGGCCGACGCGCTGTGCCCGATCCGGCGCGGCGGCGCGACCAAGGTCGCCTTCATCGGCGACTCCCACGTCGCGCAGATGCGCCCCGCGGTCGCGAAGCTCGCCGAGGAGGGAGCCTTCGGCGACCGCGACAT
>CALMRL010000503.1 GCA_937873345.1 uncultured Beijerinckiaceae bacterium
ACCGCAGACGGTGCACATGGGGGAACTTCCCTGGAAGGAGGATCAGGCGACGAGTTGCGCGTCGAGGCGGTGCACCAGCAGCATGGTCGCCGTGTTGCCGAAGATGCGGTCGTTGTTGATCATGACCTGGGCGGACAGGACGTCGCGCAGGTGACGAACGAGGGAGAACGGCGTGTCGTTCTTGAAGCCGCTGATCCCGCACACCAGCATCGCCGTGTTGACGACGTCGACCGCGATGCGCGAGGTCGCGACCTTGACGTTGTTCATCGCCACCGCGAAGCCCATCGTGGTCAGCTCGTCGCGGCTTTCCTGCGCGCGCGCGTAGCGCTCCAGCCCGTCGCGGGCCATCGACTTCATCATCTGCAGCCGGCTCGCCGCCTCGGCGACGCGAATCGCGCCGGTGGGCGTGTCGCCGGGTCGCTTGCGCGTCTCCGCCTTGATGAAGGCCTGGGCGCGCTGCACGGCGGCGAAGGCGATGCCGTACCACAGCGCCGCCCACAGCAGGTGCGACGTCGCCAGCATCGAGCGGGCGGCGATCTCGGCGAAGAGACGCGGCAGCACGTGGTCGGCCGGCCCCGAGGCGCGCAGCCGGAAACCCTCGGAGCAGGTGCCGCGCATGCCGGTGACGTCCCAGATGGTGGTGCGCTCCAGATGCATGTGCTCGCGCAGCGCCACCACCATCACTTGGTCGGAGGGCGGCGAGTCGGCGTGGCGGCGCGCCGTCGCAAGCACGGCGTCGGCCTGTGCGCCGTAGGAGATGACGCTGGCGTTCTTCTCCAGGTGGTAGGTCGCGCCGCTGACCTCGACGGCGCAGAGCGACGTGCGCAGGTCGCCGCCGATCCCGACCTCGCTCGTCGCCGAGGCGAGCAGCATCTGCTCGGCGGCGACGCGCGCCAAGAAGCCGCGGTGGAAGGCGCCGCTCTCGGCGTGCAGCAGCAGCGAGGCGACCTGGATCTGGTGCATGGCGAAGACCATGCCCGCCGAGGCGCAGTGCTGGCCGAGCGTCGAACAGATGTCGGCGATCGCGGCGAGGTTCGCGCCCTCGCCGCCGAGTTCGACCGGCAGCATCGCGCCGAGCAGGCGGCCGTGCTTCAGCGCCGCGATCGCCTCGTGCGGGAAGCGCCCGTCGCGATCGACCGCCGCGGCGTGGATGCCGGCGATCGCCGCGATGACGCCCGCGCGCTCGCCGAGCGTCGTGCCGGGAGGGGCGTCGACGATGCCCATCACGCCGCCTCGTGCGCGCGCCCAATACCCATCTCGGTGAGGCAGCCGGCGATGGCGGCGACGCTGGCGAAGGAGCGGCGGTTCAGCATCGCTTCGGGGAACTCGACGTCGAAGCGCTCCTCGATCGCCAGCATCAGCTGCACGGCGGCGAAGGAGGTGAGCCCGGCCGCATAAAGGTCGTCGCCGTCGCGCAGGGTCCTGACCGCGATCGGAAGGCGGCCGTGGTCGGCAATCAGTTGGCGGATGATCGCGTTCATCGTCGAAATCCCTATCGCCGACCGGGAATGCGGTGGCCGGGTGCTCACCCGACAATCTGGGCGGAGGACTTTAACAATTGGTGGTGCAGGTCACGACACGGCGCGGCCGATCGATCCCACTGGCGCGACGATGCCGGACGCTGGTTAAGGATCGCTGAAGCGCCGGGGCGTCAAACTTCCCCACTCAGTCCACGGGGAAGGCGAAGTACCGTCCGCTGATGCGGGCGAAGGTGCCGTCGGCCTTGCTCTGCGCCAGCGCGGCGTCGAAGGCGGCGCGCAGGTCGGCGTCCTCCTTGCGCAGGCCGATCGCGATGCCGTCGCCGAAGATCGCGGGATCGCGCGGCACGTCGGCGAGGATGCGGCAGCAGCTGGCGTCGCGGCGGGTGGCGAGGAAATCGGTGATCGCGTCCTTGTCGCCGATCGCCGCGTCGACGCGGCCCGCCTCGAGATCGAGGATGGCATCGGACAGCGATCCGTAGGTGCGCAGGGTGGAGCGGGGATAGAGACGCTGCACGAAGCTCTGGTGCGTGCCGCCCCGCTCGGCGCCGATCACCCGGCGAGCCAGGTCGTCGGGGGTGGCGCCGGCGAAATCGGCGTCCTTGCGCACGAGAAAGGCCGAGGGCATCCGCACGTAGGGCGCGGAGAAGCCGATCGCCGACTGCCGGGCGCGGGTGATCTCCATCGCCGCCATGATCGCGTCCGAGTGGTGGGCAAGGAGCGAGGGGATCAGCGAGTCCCAGTCCTGCGCCACGAAGGTGCACTCCGTCGCCATTCGCCGGCACAGTTCGTGGCCGAGATCGATCTCGAAGCCGGCGAGCCGGTCGCCGTCGAAATAGTTGTAGGGAGGCCGCGCCCCCTCGCTGGCGATGGTGAGCTGGGCGGGGACACCGTCGGCGCGTTGCGCCAGCGCCGGGGACGCCGCGAGGCAGGCGGCGAGCAGGGCAGGGCGCCATCGCGTCGCGCCGAAGCGGCAGGTCCGGGCGATGCTCAGTCTGTTTCTCCCGCTGAGGCCAGGGAGCTTCCTGCCGCATCGACGCCGTCGGGGCAACCGGCGCGGATGGACGGGGTGGAGCGATGATGGTGTATCGCGCCGGGCAGCAACCTTATATGCGGGCCGGTGCCGGCGGCGTGCGGCGCCGGGGAGGATCGAGATGGTAGGCGAGAACGAGGTGCTCGATGCGCTGGCGGGGATCGTCGGGTCGGATGGCCGCTCGGCCGTGTCGCGCTCCAACGGCATCGCCGGGCTGACCATCCGCAACGACAAGGTCTACCTCGCCCTGGCCGGCAACCCGCGCCTCGCCCAGGCGATGGAAGCCATGCGCTCCGAGGCTGAGGCGGCCATCAAGGCGCTGCCGGGCGTCGCCGCGGCGATCGTCAGCCTGACCGCCGAACGCCCCGCCGGCGCGCCGAACCTCAAGGCCGGTCCGGCCGCCTCCGCACAGGCGGGCCATTCGCACGGCCCAAGCGCCGCCCCGCGCCCGGCGCCGCCGCGCAGCCTCGCCATCCCCGGCATCGAGCGCATCATCGCCGTCGCCTCCGGCAAGGGCGGCGTCGGCAAGTCGACCACCGCCGTCAACCTCGCCCTGTCGCTCGCCGCCACCGGCTGGCGGATCGGCGTGCTCGACGCCGACATCTACGGCCCCTCGCTGCCCCGCCTGCTCGGCCTCGACGTGAAGCCCGAGCGCGAAGGCAAGATGCTGAAGCCGCTGCACGCCTTCGGCATCAAGGCGATGAGCGTCGGCTTCCTGGTGCCCGAGCGCGAGGCGATGATCTGGCGCGGCCCGATGGTGTCGTCGGCGATCAACATGCTGCTGCGCGAGGTCGACTGGGGTGAGCTCGACTGCCTTGTCGTCGACATGCCGCCGGGCACCGGCGACGCGCAGCTGTCGCTGGCGCAGGGCGTGCCGATGACCGGCGCGGTGATCGTCTCGACGCCGCAGGACCTGGCGCTGATCGACGCCCGGCGCGGCGTCGCCATGTTCGAGAAGACCGGCGTGCCCGTCCTCGGACTCATCGAGAACATGAGCACCTTCATCTGCCCACACTGCGGCGGCCGCTCCGACATCTTCGCCCACGGCGGCGCCCGCCACGAGGCCGAGCACCTGCGCGTGCCTTTCCTCGGCGAGGTGCCGCTGGTGATGACGATTCGTGAGCAAGCCGACAGCGGGCGCCCCACCGCCGCGGTGTCGCCCACCAGCGAGCCGGGCAAGGTGTACCGCGCCATCGCCGACCGGGTACGCGCCGCCCTGGAGGGTGGCCAGCGGCGGGCGGCGCCGCGCATCTCCTTCGAGTAGCGCGCGCGATCGGCGCCGCGAGCCGATACGCCGGCTCGCCTATCTCGCGAAGCGGCGCTCCCGATGCTTCTTCCGCTTCAGCACCGTCAGGCTGATGCTCGCCGCGGCCGCCGAGATCAGGCCGATGCCCGATGGGCTGATGGCGAAGCCGTAGTAGTCGAGCAGCCAGTTCGGCGTGCGCGCGCGGGTCGCCGCCACGGCCTCGCCCGCAAGCTGGCGCGGGGTCAGCGCGTCGCGCAGCATGTCGAGCGTGGCGCTCAGCTCGTTGCGCGCGGCCTCCGCATTTCTTTCCGCCTCGTGAACGGTGGTCGCCTTGCTCATCGCCCGCTCCTCACAATCTCGCCGGCCTTCTGGACCTGCTTAATGGTTCGCTTCGGCTTCAGCCGTGCCGCCGAGAGGTTGAGGGCGGCGAGCACGACGGCGATCAGTGCGATCACGGCGACTACGCCGCCGACGAGGAGGCTCGCCTGCCAGTCCGCCCATTTCAGCAGGTGGGCGAGCAGCCCGACGAGGCCGGTGAGCAGGAAGACCAGGGCGACGATGATGAAGATCGCGGCGACGATCAGGCTGACGAGGGAGACGACGACCAGCGTCAGCTTCTCCGTCGCTTCGAGCCGCGCCAGTTGCAGCTCGGCCGACACGAGGCCTGTCGCCTGCCGGAGGGCGTCGCCGATGAGGGTCGGCGTCGAAGGTCGATCGTCTGCCATGGGGGCCTGCCTCGCTTGAACAGCGCAGCAACGGCGCTGATTAAGCTGAGGTTGCGGGAGCCGTCGAAGTTTCCCGACGGACTCCCGCGCGGGTGTCCCGGCTACTCCGCGGGATGAGCGATCGGCCGGCGGGGGCGAGGAGCGCCGCCGGCACTTCCGGCGGGACGCGGGCCGTGGTCGCCGACCAGCACGTCACCGCCGACGCGCGCCCAGATGCGCTTCTTGACGAAGTACAGCAGGCCGGTGAACAGCGTCAGGAAAGACAGCACCATCAGGCCCATCGCCTTGCGCTGCTGCAACTTCGGCTCGGCCGCCCACATCAGGAAGGCGGAAACGTCCTTCGAGTATTGCTCCAGCGTCTGCGGCGAATCGTCCTTGTACTCGACCTGCCCGTCGTTCAGCGGCTTCGGCATGGCGATGGCGTGATTGGGCATGTAGATGTTATACTTGGGATCGTCGGGCTTGGTGTAGCCGTTCAGCACGGCGTGGATGTAGGTCGGCCCGCTGACCTCCTCGGCCTGGGTGAAGAAGTCGAAGATGAACCACGGCAGCCCTCGCTCCGTGTAGCGCGCCTTGGCGAGCACCGACATGTCCGGCGGCGCCTTGCCGTAGGCGGCGGCCGCGGCCTCCGGGTTGGGGAAGGGCGAGGGAAAGATGTCCGCCGGGCGGCCGGGGCGCTTATACATCTCGCCCTTGTCGTTCGGTCCGTCCTCGATCTGGAAGGTGGCAGCCAGCGCCGCGACCTGTCCCTCGCCGTAGCCGAGGCCGCCGGGCCCCGCGAGGTTGCGGAAGGCGACCAGCTTCATCGAGTGGCAGTTCGAGCAGACCTCGCGATACACTTGGTAGCCGCGCTGCAGCTGCGCCTTGTCGTAGTGCCCGAACAGCCCCGCGAAGCTCCACGACACGGGAGGCGGGATCTCCGGCTCGTTGCCGTTGACGCGCTCGACCTGGTTGGCGTCGTCGGCGCGGCTCCCCTTGACGCTGGCGTTGGGGGCGGCGCCCGGCGCGACGCCGGCGGTGCCGACTTCGGGCGACGGCCCCTTGTCGGCGGCGTACCCCGTCGCGAAGGGCGCGGCGGCGAGCAGAAGGGCAAGCGCCGAGAACCGGAGGGTGCGCACCACCTCAGCCCTCTCTGCTGGGAGAGAGGGCGGTGCGCGCCGACATGGCGGCGGCCGAGCCGCTCGCGCCGAACGGCCCGAGCACGGCCTCCGAGATCGAAGCCGGCAGAGGCCGCGGCGTCTCGAAGATGCCGAGCAGCGGCAGGATGATCATGAGGTGGAAGAAGTACCAGAAGGTGAAGATGCGCCCGAGCAGGATGTACAATCCCTCCGGCGGCTGCGAGCCGATGTAGCCGAGCAGGATCGCATCGACGACGAAGAGCCAGAAAAACAGCCGGTAGGCCGGGCGGTAGTTCGCCGAGCGCACCTTGGAGGTGTCGAGCCAGGGCAGGAAGGCGAGCAGCACGATCGCCAGGAACATCATCAGCACGCCGACGAGCTTCGAGGGGATCGAGCGCAGGATCGCGTAGAAGGGCAGGTAGTACCACTCCGGCACGATGTGCTGCGGCGTCACCAGCGGGTTCGCCTCGATGTAGTTGTCGGCATGGTTGAGGTAGTTCGGGACGAAGAACACCACCCACGCGTAGAGGATCAGGAAGCAGGACAGCGCGAAGCCGTCCTTCACCGTGAAGTAGGGGTGGAAGGGCAGGGTGTCCTTGACCGTCTTCTTCTCGATGCCCGACGGGTTGTTCGAGCCCGGCACGTGCAGTGCCCAGATGTGCAGCACCACCACGCCGGCGATCATGAAGGGCAAGAGGTAGTGCAGGGCGAAGAAGCGGTTCAGCGTGGCGTTGTCCACCGCGAAGCCGCCCCACAGGAGGTGGGTGATGAAGTCGCCGACGAAGGGGATGGCGCCGAACAGCGAGGTGATCACCGTGGCGCCCCAGAAGCTCATCTGCCCCCATGGCAGAACGTAGCCCATGAAGCCCGTCGCCATCATCAGGAGGTAGATGACGATTCCGAGCAGCCACAGCACCTCGCGCGGCGCCTTGTAGGAGCCGTAGTAGATGCCGCGAAAGATGTGGATGTAGACGGCGAAGAAGAACATCGAGGCGCCGTTGGCGTGCACGTAGCGCAACAGCCAGCCGTAATCCACGTCGCGCATGATGTGCTCGACCGAGCTGAAGGCGAGCGAGGCCTCGGGCGTGTAGTGCATCGCCAGGATCACGCCGGTGACGATCTGACAAGCCAGCATGAAGGCGAGGATGCCGCCGAAGGTCCAGAAGTAGTTGAGGTTTCGCGGATTGGGAAAGGCGACGAAGGAGGAGTGCACCAAGCCGATCACCGGCAGTCGGGTTTCAAGCCAGCGCGCGGCGGCGCTCCTGGGAACGTAGGTTGAGGGCGCACTCATCTTCGACTCGGTCTCGCTTCACGATCGAGACGGAGTTCCCTTGGGGAAACGCCTCTCGGCCTCCACAGGGTCGTCACGGCTCGCGCCAATGGAGGCGACTCCCACGATCAGTCCGGCCACGGTGTTGCCAGCCGCGGACGGTCGGCGCAACGCGACACCATTGCAGGATAGGCGAGATCGGCCGCGTCGAGGCCTCCGCCGTTCGGGGGATACTTGTCAGGAGGGTCTTCGAGCGTCGGGCCGAGAAGCACGTCGGCGCTTTTCGGGAAACCCGCTGCGGCACGAGAGAGGCCGCAGGCCTCGTTCTCGCCGGCCCGGCTGCTGCGGCGCGTCCGGTCGCGGCGACGAAAAACCCCGCCGGTGGGATCGGCGGGATTGTGGAGGTCGTCAGGAGGAATGAGGTTCAGTAGCCGCCGTAGCCGTAGCCGGAATAGCCGTACCCTCCATATCCGCCGTAGCCGTAGGCGGGATAACCGTAGCCTGGATTGCCGTAGTAGCCGCTGGCGGCAGCCGCGCCGGCCCCGAGCGCCAGCGCCCCTGCGGCGACGCCGAGGCCGATTGCCGCCCCGCGGCCGATGCCGCCGTGGCGGTAGGTGCCGTGCCGGTAGGTGCCGCGACCATAGTAGCGGGCGTCCGCGCTCGAGGTCTCGGCGAGGGTGACGCCAAGGGTGAGCGCCGCGAGCGCCGCGGCCGAGAGGGTCTTGAGCCTGGATGCCATGGGATTCTCCTTTCCGACACAACGGGCCTGGGAACGGCGGGTTCGTGGCAGCTGCGGCTTCTCCACATGCCGCCGTCGTCTTAAGACTACCAAATCATGTCGATCGCCCTCGCGCCGGCGGACCTCGTGCTCGCCCTCTTCCAGCCGGATATCCCGCAGAACTGCGGGACCATGCTGCGGATGTGCGCCTGCCTCGGCGTGACGGCGGCGATCGTCGAGCCGGCGGGCTTTCCCGCCAGCGACCGCCATCTCCGCCGCGCCGGGCTCGACTACCTCGACGCCGTGACGATCGCGCGGCATCCCTCCTTCGCGCTCTTCGAGGCGTGGCGGCGGGGCGAGCGGCGACGGCTGGTGTTGCTGACCACGGCCGGCGCCGTGCCCTACACCGCGCTGGCCTTCCGGCCGGGCGACGTGCTGATGGTCGGGCGCGAGTCGGCCGGCGCGCCGGCGGAGGTGCATGCCGCGGCCGACATCCGCGTCACCGTGCCGATGAGGCCGGCGATGCGCTCGCTCAACGTCGCCGTCGCGGCCGCGATGGTCGTCGGCGAGGCCCTGCGGCAGCTCGGGGCCGGCGCTCCTGGCGCGATCCGCGCTTCGTGAAACGCCTCGGCTGCTCTAAGAGCCTCCGCTCCACAGCAATCTTGAGCGATCCGGCATGAGCGATCCCGACCGCAAGCAGGCTGCCCGCCTGTGGTTCGAACGGTTGCAGGGCGAGATCATCGCCGCCTTCGAGCTGATCGAGGCCGAGGCGCCCGGCCCCTTCGTCACGCCCGGTCTCGAACCCGGCCGCGCCCTGCTGAAGCCGTGGCGGCGCACCAACCACGACGGCGACGACGGCGGCGGCGGCCGGATGGGCCTGCTGCACGGGCGGGTGTTCGAGAAGGCGGGGGTGCACGCCTCCACCGTGTACGGCACCTTCGCGCCGGAGTTTGCCAAGCAGATCCCCGGCGCCGACAGCGATCCGCGCTTCTGGGCCTCGGGCATCTCGCTGATCGCCCATCCCTGGAACCCCAACGTGCCCGCGGTGCACATGAACACCCGCTTCGTGGTCACCACCAAGGCGTGGTTCGGCGGGGGTGCCGACCTGACGCCGGTGCTCGACCGCCGCCGCACGCCCGAGGACCCCGACACCGTGCGCTTCCACGACGCGCTGCGCGGCGCCTGCGAGAGCCACGCGCCGCTCGGCGACTATCCCCGCTTCAAGGCCTGGTGCGACGACTACTTCCACCTGAAGCACAGGAACGAGCCGCGCGGCACGGGGGGCATCTTCTACGACTACCTCGAGCCAGGCCCGAGCGAGGAAGGCTTCGCCGCCGCGCTGGCCTTCACCCGCGCGGTCGGCGAGGCCTTCAAGGCGGTGTACCCGGCGATCGTCCGCGAGAATTTTTCGCGCGCGTGGACGGATGCCGACCGCGAGGAACAGCTGGTGCGCCGCGGGCGGTATGTGGAGTTCAACCTGCTCTACGACCGTGGCACGATCTTCGGGCTGAAGACCGGCGGCAACGTCGAGTCGATCCTGTCCTCGATGCCGCCGACCGTGCGATGGCCGTGATCGGACTGTGACGGATAGCATAGGAGCTCGTTCAAGGGCGTGCGGGCTCGCGGGCGCCGTCCGTTGCGACGCGTCGTACGTGGCCAGCCCATCCCTTGTCGCGGAGGCTCTATCCTCGTTGGCGCGCGCCAAGCTGTGGCTGCCCGTCCATGACGCGGATGGCCGCGAGGCTCTGCGCTATGCTCTTGCCGGCGAGCAGCGTCGACAGCTGGTGCTCGGCCTCGCCGGCCAGCTTGTCGAAGAAGCGATCGATGTTTCGGCTGACGACGCACAAGCCGGGAATGTTGGGACGGGCCGCGAAGAGCTGTTTGTCGTCCACGGCTGACCTGTATACGTCGAGCAACGTGATCGCGTCCGGGCTCCGGGCCAAACGCACGCCGCCGCTCTTGCCTGTCGTGGCGATGATGAGCCCGTCACGGGCCAGGGGCGCCATCAGCTTGCGGACGAGCGCCGGATTGGCACCTAGCCCAGCCGCCAACTCCCCGCTCGTGCATCGCGCGCCGCTCTCGCGCGCCACGGCCAGTGACAGCACCATCTGCAGCGCGGTCGCATAGCGAAGGTCCATCATGGCCGATTCCCCTTCCCTGTCATGAACGGTAACAATATCTGTTGCATAAACTTAAAGAGACCGTATTAGTCATCGTTACGAAATGGCGCGGGGAGGTGTCGAGCATGAAATGTTGGATCGTGGAGGCGGGCGCCGCCTCACTGGATCAGATGCATCTGGAGGAGGTGGCCAAGCCCGAACCGGGCGTCGGCGAGGTCCGCGTCAAGGTGCATGCCGTCTCGCTGAACCGGCGGGACGAGCTGCTGCTCGCTGGTCGCTTCCAGAAAGCCGCGTCGGCTTTCGTCCCCGTCTCGGACGGGGCCGGCGAGATCGATGCGGTCGGGCCGGAGGTCACGGCCTGATCGGTCGGGGACCGGGTGGTCGGGAACTACTTCCCGTCGTGGCGCGATGGACCGCCCGCGTCCGGGCAGGCCTGGGGCCTGGGCGCGCCCGGCCAGGACGGCATGCTCACCGAGTATGCGATCCTCGACGCCGGGCGCGTGACGACGATCCCCGCATCCTTGTCTTTCGAGGACGCCGCCTGTCTGCCATGCGCCGCGCTGACGGCATGGTCGGCCCTCAACGGCGATCGTCCCTATCGACGGCCCATCGGCGCCGGCGCCAAGGTGCTGGTCACCGGCACCGGCGGCGTGGCGCTCTTCGCCCTGCTGCTCGCGGTAGCCGATGGTGCCGACGTGGTGGCGACCACGAGCGACGAGGGCAAGATCGACCGCATCAAGGCGCTGGGCGCTTCGGCCGTCATCAACTACAGGGCCGAGCCGAACTGGGGTCAAGCGGCTGCGGAGCGCTTCGGCGGCTTCGACTACGTCGTCAACGCGGCCGGACCAGGCTCGTTGGACCAGGCCATCGCGGCGGCGGCCCCCGGCGGCGAGATCACGTTGATGGGCCTGTATGATTTTGCGGACAAAGCGCCCAATCTCATTCCGCTGATGGCGAAAGGCCTGTCGATCCGCGGTACGGCGGTGGGCAGCGCCCTTGCGCTGGCGGACCTCATCGCCTTCGTCGACGACCGCAGGATCAAGCCGCCGATCGCTCGACGCTTCCCGTTCGCGGACGCCAAGGATGCTTACCGGGAGGCGGGCTCGGGCGCGGTGTTCGGCAAGGTCGTCATCGATGTGGCGCGTGCCTAGGCCGGCTTGCCCCCGACCACGAGGAACTCAGTCCCCCCTCCTCAGATGCGTGACGGCGAGCACCGCGCAGGTCGCCGGCTCAAGACCGAGCGGCTGGTCCGGCTCGAAGGCCCCCGACGTTGCGAAGGCAACGGCCTCTCGGCCCTAACCCCCCGTGACGCTCATGTACCGCCCCACCGCCGGGCGGTTCGCAGAGCGGTCGATGATGAAGTCGTGGCCCTTCGGCTTGCGCCGGATCGCCGCCGTGATCGTCTCGTCGAGCAGGGCGTCGTCGGGCGAGGCGCGCAGGGCGCCGCGCAGGTCGGCGGCGTCCTCCTGGCCGAGGCACATGTACAGCGTGCCGGTGCAGGTGACGCGCACGCGGTTGCAGCTCTCGCAGAAGGTATGCGTCATCGGCGTGATGAAGCCGAGGCGCCCGCCCGTCTCCCCGACCTTGACGTAGCGCGCCGGGCCGCCGGTCTTGTAGGTGAGGTCGGTCAGGGTGAAGCGCTCCATCAGTTCGGCGCGGACGCGGCTGAGGGGCAGGTACTGGTCGATGCGCTGCTCGCCGATCTCGCCCATCGGCATCACCTCGATCAGCGTCAGGTCCATGCCGCGGCCGTGCGCCCAGAGCATCATCGGCTCGATCTCGTGGTCGTTGACGCCCTTCAGCGCCACGGTGTTGATCTTCACCGCCAACCCGGCCCGCTGCGCCGCATCGAGGCCGCGCATCACCGTGGGCAGGTCGCCGCGCCGGGTGATGGCGCGGAAGCTGCCCTCGTCGAGGCTGTCGAGCGAGACGTTGATGCGGCGCACCCCAGCGTCGACCAGCTCGGCGGCGAAGCGTTCGAGCTGCGAGCCATTGGTGGTCAGCGTGATCTCCTGGAGCGCGCCCGTGACGAGGTGGCGCGACAGCCCGCGCACCAGCCCCATCAGGCCGCGGCGCACCAGCGGCTCGCCGCCCGTCAGCCTGATCTTGCGGGTGCCGCGCCGCACGAAGGCGTCGCACAGGCGTTCCAGCTCTTCCAGCGATAAGAGGTCGCGCTTGGGCAGGAACGTCATGTCCTCGGCCATGCAGTACACGCAGCGGAAGTCGCAGCGGTCCGTCACCGAGACGCGGATGTAGCTGACGTGCCGACCGTAGGGGTCGACGAGAGGACCGGGACCCGGATCGATCGCCGGGCCGGCGAAGGTGTTTGCCGTGGGCATGACGCTCATATAGCGCTTCTGCGTTCCGCGATGGAGACTGGGGCGAAGGGATGACACAGGCAGATGCCCCTTGGCCAACGGAAATCAAGGTGAAGGACAAGGGCCGCACCTTGGCGATCAGCTTCGAGGACGGGGCGCGCTTCGAACTCGCGGCGGAGTTCCTGCGCGTGATGAGCCCTTCGGCGGAGGTGCAGGGCCACAGCCGGCGCGAGCGCAAGGTGATCGGCGGCAAGCGCGACGTGGCGATCATCGGCGCCGATCCCGTCGGCTCCTACGCCGTGAAGCTCAGCTTCGACGACATGCACGCCACCGGCCTTTACACCTGGGCCTACCTCCACGAGCTGGGGCGCGAGCGCGATGCCCGCTGGGCGGACTACCTCGCCGACCTCGACAGCCGCGGCCTGTCGCGCGACCGCGCCGGCGAGGCGCGGGCCGAGCCGTGAGCAGGGCCGTGAGCCTGGCCGCGGCAACGGGGCGTAGGATCGCCTCGGCGGCGTCGTTCCCTCGGGGTGATCGCGCTCAGGCCGTGCGCGACGACCTTGATCCGAAG
>CALMRL010000504.1 GCA_937873345.1 uncultured Beijerinckiaceae bacterium
CCCCATGACCCAGTCCGAGCCCCCCCGCGCCGCGTTCGACATCGGCTCCCTGCTCGCCGCGCGCGAGCCCGAACGCTACGCCCTGCACACCGCCCACATGAACGAGCAGATGGTCAAGGTGCTGCAGACCATCGGCTACGACGTCGGCTTCCGCGCCGGCGCCGGCCAGTACCTGTGGGACAGGCGCGGCGACAAGTACCTCGACCTGCTCTCGGGCTGGGGCGTGTTCGCGATCGGCCGCAACCATCCGACCCTGCGCGACGCCTTGAAGGCGGTGCTCGGCTCCGACCTGCCGAACCTGATCCAGATGGACGTCAGCGTGCTCTCCGGCATCCTCGCCGAGCGGCTGCTCGCCTACACCCCCTGGCTCGACAAGGTGTTCTTCTCGAACAGCGGCGCCGAGGCGGTAGAGGCGGCGATCAAGTTCGCCCGCTGCGCCACGGGGCGGCCCGACATCCTCTACGCCGACCATGCCTTCCACGGGCTGAGCTACGGTGCCCTGTCCTTGACCGGCGACCCGCAGTTCCGCAACGGCTTCGGCACCCTGCTGCCGGGCTGCACCGAGGTGCCGTTCAACGACCTCGCGGCGCTGGAGGCCAAGCTGCGGGGCAAGCAGGTCGCCGCCTTCATCGTCGAGCCGATCCAGGGCAAGGGGGTGAACATCCCCGACGACGACTACCTGCCCGAGGTGCAGAGGCTCTGCGCCAAATACGGCACGCTGTTCGTCGCCGACGAGATCCAGACCGGGCTCGGGCGCACCGGCAAGTTCCTGGCGGTCGAGCACTGGGGCGTCGAGCCCGACATGGTCCTGATCGCCAAGGCGCTGTCGGGCGGCCACGTGCCGGTCGGCGCGGTGCTGACGCGGAAGAGCGTGTTCGCCAAGGTGTTCAGCCGCATGGACAAGGCGGTGGTGCACGGCTCCACCTTCTCGAAGAACGACATGGCGATGGCGGCGGGCCTCGCCACGCTGGAGGTGATGGAGGTGGAAGGCCTGGTGGCCAATGCCGCGGCCAAGGGCGAGCGGCTGATGGCAGCCTTTCGCGAGATGGCCGGCCGCCACGAGTTCCTGAAGACGGTGCGCGGCAAGGGCCTGATGATCGGCCTGGAGTTCGGCTCGCCGCGCTCCTTGAAGCTCAAGGCGGCGTGGTCGCTGCTGGAGACGGCCAACGCCGGCCTGTTCTCCCAGATCATCGTGATCCCGATCTTCAAGGACCACAGAATCGTCGTGCAGGTCGCCGGCCACGGCCTCAACGTCATCAAGCTCTTGCCGCCGCTCACCATCACCGATGCCGACTGCGACTGGATCGAGAGCGCCTTCGACGACGTGATCGCCGACGCTCACCGCGTGCCGGGCGCGGTGTGGAGCCTCGGCAAGACGCTGGCGGGGCACGCGATGAAGGCGCGGGCGGGGGCGTAGAGGCTGTCGAGGAGGCTGGTCGCTGGCCATCCTCCCCCGCGCGTAGCGCGCAGGGGAGGATGGCTCGCGATCGGCGCTGTCACCGGATCGCTTCGTGCGTATCGCCCGTCCTGCCGTGAATTGCCGTAAGCCTTCCTCCGCGCCCAGCGTATCGCTCGGCTACGGCGTCATCGACTACGCCTGGGACTTCCAGGCGCGATGACCCCCTCGGGCCCGGCCTCGCCGGCGTACTCCTCGATGCCGACCGTGCCGCCGGCGGCCTCGACGCGCTCGGCATCGCCGCGGGGCAGGGCGTCGGCGAAGACGTTGATCCGCTTCCAGGCCGGGAAGGGCTGGCGCCCCTGCGTGTCGGGGAGGTGCCGAGACAGCTTGGCGCCATCGTGGATGTAGCGCCCGCAGTTGATGAAGATCTCGTGCGCTTCGACCCGCACGACGCAGTCCGCGCCGGGATAGAGGGCGAGGTCGTCCGCCTCGCGCGACAGCCGCGCGAGCCCATGCACCCGCAGGCGGTGCGGCCGCGCGAAGTCGATGAACAGGAGGCCCACCCTCGCGGTGGCGGCGACATTGCCGAGGCTGAGGAACATGCCGTTGCCGTCGTAGCTCGGGAAGACCAGCTCGCTCGCGCCGCTGAAGCGCACGAAGCCCGGCGCGCCGCCCTTGTAGGAGACGGTTGGCTGGCCCTGCGCGTCGACGGTCGACAGGAACAGCATGGTCGCAGCCTCGATGAAGGCGCGCTCCGGCGGCTCGAACACCGCGTGCGCCATCGCGGCGAGCCGGTCCGCGAGATGGCGCGTGCCGTACTCGTCCTGCAGCTGCCGGTGCGTCGTGCCGTACAGGGCGTTCATGTCGGCGGTCTCCGTTGCGATCGGGGCCGTCACCGTAGCAGCGGCGGCGCGGAAGCGCGAAGGCGGCCTTCGCGGCAGGACCTCAGACGATCGAGCCGTGCGTGTCCGCCTGCCCCCTCGTCCAGTAGCCGCCGGCCTTCATCCAGCCGAGCGGGTGGCCGCGCTCCAGCAGCCGCGTCCGCACCGCGCGGGCGACGCCGGCCTCGGCGGCGACCCAGGCGAAGCCGTCGGCGGGCAGGGGGATGTTCGCCAGCGCCGC
>CALMRL010000505.1:0-1485 GCA_937873345.1 uncultured Beijerinckiaceae bacterium
CACCCTGAACTTCGGCAACGTCGCCCGCGCCGGCATCAACTACAAGTTCGACTTCGCCGGAGCGCCCGCCCCGGTCGTCGCACGGTACTGAGGTCGCGATCTTCCCTGCCGGATCGGCCTCCGACACGGCCGCCCGGCAGGGAGGCGAAACATTGCCTTGCGACAGCCGTCGCCTTTCGCCGCCTGGGGCGCCCGGAGGCGAAGCCGTCTACGGCCTCGCCTCCGTTCCCAGCGGCAGGAACACCTGGAATACCGCTCCCTGCCCGCGCGTCGACTGCACCTTCAGCCGGCCGCGGTGGCGGGCGATGACGTGCTTGACGATGGCGAGGCCGAGCCCCGTGCCGCCCCGCGCGCGGCTTTGCCCGGGGTCGATACGGTAGAAGCGCTCGGTCAGGCGTGGGATGTGCTCGGCGGCGATGCCGTCGCCGAAGTCGCGCACGGTGACCACCGCCTCGTTCCCCGCGCGCTCGGCGGTGACGATCACCCGGCGATCCTGCGCCTCGGCGGCGCCGTACTTGATCGCGTTCTCGATCAGGTTCTCGGCGACCCGCAGCAGCTCGTCGCGGTCGCCGGGTACGCCGATCGGCCCGACGATCTCCAGGCACAGCTCGACGCCGCGATCGCAAGCCAGCGGCGCCAGCGTATCGCCGACGTGGCGCAGCACGGCCTCGATGTCGACGCGATCCTTGGGGCGCAGGTGCAGGTGCCCCTCGATGCGCGACAGCGACAGGAGATCGTCGACGAGCCGCGCCATCCGCCGCGCCTGCTCCCGCATGATGTCGAGGAAGCGCTTGCGCGCCGTCTCGTCGTTGCGCGCCGAGCCCTGCAGCGTCTCGATGAAACCGAGCAACGAGGCGAGCGGCGTGCGCAGCTCGTGGCTGGCGTTGGCGATGAAGTCGACGCGCATTCGCTCGATGCGCCGCAGGTCGGACGTTTCCTGGATGTGGACGACGACGAGTAGGCCGCCCTCCATCCCGGCGAGCGCGGTGGCGGTGACGGCGAACTGCCGCTCCACCGGAGCCCGCTCCGACCAGCTCGCCGGCGCCGCCTCGCCGCTCGCGCCGTCCGCCGCCGGCGTCTTTCCGCGCGCCGCGGCAACGGCATCGAGGATTTCGGGCGAGCGTAGGTGGGTGGCGAGCAGGGCGCCTGCGCGCAGCGTCGGCAGCAGCGCCTGCGCCGCAGGGTTGAAGGCGGCGATGCGGTCGGCCTCGTCGACCGCGATCACCACCTCCGGCACGGCGGCGAGGATGGCGCCGAGCTTGGCCCGGTCGCGGGCGATCGGATCGCGGGGAGTCATGCAGGCCGCCGGATTCTGAAAGATCGAGTTTTGCAAGGCCGAGGCCCGGAAGGCTCGGTCGCGGCGGACGGGTCGGTCACGACGTTCCCCTTCCGTAGAGGTCAGCCGGCGGCCGGGCCAGCGGATCGTTCGGCAGGGGTCGCGATGGGTCGCGGCGCTCCGCCTCGACCACCGTGCCCGCAGCCGTC
>CALMRL010000505.1:1496-2035 GCA_937873345.1 uncultured Beijerinckiaceae bacterium
GACACGAGGTCCGACACCGCCCGGCGGGCGCGCACCGCGGCGACCTTGCGGGCGTCGCCCCGACGGAACGGGATCGGCTCGCCGAAGGCGACCATGCAGCGCAGCCGCGGCGCCCTGAGCGTGCGCCACAGGTGGCCGAGCAGGGTATCGTCGCCGACCCAGGCCGCAGCGGGCGAGGAATAGCGGATCGCCACCGGCTGGATGGCGACGTCGGCCCGTGCCGCGGCCAGTCCCGCCGCGGCGAAATGCGACGACAGGAACGGTCCCGGCAGCGGCCCGGCGAGCGTGGTGCCCTCGGGAAAGAACAACACGCGGCGCCCTTCGCCGAGCCGCACGGCGATGGCATGGTTCGCCGGGATGATCGAGCGCCGCCGCCGCCGATCGACGAACACCGTGCCCTGCACCACGGCGAGGGCGGAGACGAGCGGCCAGGAGCGCACCTCGGCCTTGGCGAGGAAGCAGCAGGGCGTGATGCCGGCAAGCACGGGGATGTCGATCCACGAGACGTGGTTGGCGACGCGCAAGACCGCGCGGTCGCT
>CALMRL010000505.1:2045-2308 GCA_937873345.1 uncultured Beijerinckiaceae bacterium
GGCGCACCGCGCACCTCCACGGTGACGCCGACGAGCCGCAGCAGGGTGCGACAGAACAGCTTGGGCAGACGGTCGTCCATCGACCGCCCCCTTCGCGGCAGCCGCCCTCGCGCCAGCAGGCCCTGCAGCGGCGCACCGGCGATGAAGAAGCCGAGGAGCGCCAGCAGGATCAGGACCGCGCGGGATCGCGACGCGTTCGATGACGGCGGCGCGTCTTTGCGGAGATACGCCCGCCTGATAAAAGAAAAATGGCAAGTCCGGAA
>CALMRL010000506.1 GCA_937873345.1 uncultured Beijerinckiaceae bacterium
GCCCGGGGCCGCGCGCGCCCGGGCCAGGGCGGCTCGCGCGCCGGCGCCGTCGCGGTGCATCTGGTCCACCATCGCGTCGAGCGAGTCGAAGCGCTCCTCGCCGCGCAGGAACTCGACGAAGGAGACAGCCATCCCCCGCCCATAGAGGTCCCCGGAGAAGTCGAGGAGAAAGGTTTCAAGCAGCGGCGCGCCGTCGTCGACCGTCGGTCGCCGGCCCCAGCTGGCGACGGCATCGTAACCGGCGCCGTCGACCTCCGCAAAGACGGCGTAGATGCCGTGCTTCAGCCTGCACGAGGGGTCGGCCTCGATGTTGGCGGTGGGAAAGCCGAGCGTCCGGCCGAGCCTTTGGCCCGGCCGCACCGTGCCGGCGATCACGTAAGGGTGGCCGAGCAGCGCCGCAGCGTGGCCGACGTCGCCCTTCTGGAGGGCAAGGCGCGTCGCCGTGGAAGAGGCGACCACGCCGGCGCTGGTCATCTTCGGGACGATGGCGACGTCGAAGCCGTAGCGCCGCCCGGCCTCCTCCAGGAAGGCCGGGGTGCCGCCGCGCAGCTTGCCGAAGTGGAAGTCGTAGCCGGCGACCAATGCGCCGGCGCGCAGCCGCCCGATCAAAATCTCGCGCACGAAGTCGTCCGCCGCGAGGTTGGCGAGCCGGGCATCGAAGGGGAGCGCCACCAGCCCATCCATTCCGAACAGCTCGACGAGCCGCGCCTTCTCCGGCAGCGGCGTCAGCCGGAAGATGGTGCCGGGGCCGGCGAAGAAATCGGACGGGTGCGGCTCGAAGGTGAGCACCGCCGCCGGCAGCCCGCGCTCGTCGGCGAGCGCCCTGGCGCGCTCCAGCACCGCCTTGTGGCCGCGGTGCAGCCCGTCGAAGTTGCCGATCGCGAATACCCCGCCGGCGAGCGCATCGGGCGCGCGGGGCGGATCGACGGCGAGGACGAAGCGGGAAGCGGCCAAGCGGGAACCTGAGCGGGATCGACGCGGGCCGGCAGAATCCGCCCCATCCCTGCCGCCCATCCCTGCCGCCATGCCGGGGCCGCCGTCAAGGCGAGCCTCGTTCTCGGGGAGGCAGGAGCGGCGACGGCGGCATGCCGGAGCATTCGAGCGGCTGGCTTAAGGGAATCGCAAGCGGCGTCGGCGTTCAATGCGGGGCAGCGCAGATGCATCCGCCGCAGCTGCCGACGGCGACGTCGATCCCGTTTCCGGAGACGCGTGATGAGTACCGATTTCGCCATGCCGATCCTGGTCGTCGACGATTACCAGACGATGGTGCGCATCATCCGCAACCTCTTGAAGCAGATCGGCTTCGAGAACGTCGACGATGCCGCCAACGGCGAAGTGGCGCTGCAGAAGCTTCGTTCGAAGCGCTACTCCCTCATCATCTCCGACTGGAACATGGAGCCGATCACCGGCTTCCAGCTGCTGCAGAAGGTCCGCGAGGGCAGTTCCTGCGCCGACGTGCCCTTCATCATGGTTACCGCCGAGTCGAAGACCGACAACGTGGTCGCGGCGCGCCGCGCCGGCGTCAGCCACTACATCGTCAAGCCGTTCAACGCGGCGACGCTGAAGGCCAAGATCGACGCGGTGTTCGCGCCCGCGGTCGCGGCCTGAAGGGTCCGGCGGCAACGTCGGCGGCGGGATTGCCGTCCGCCGACGGGCCGGGGCAAGACTGCGGGATGACGGCTTCACCCCGCGCCTACCACCACGGCAACCTGCGCGCCGCGCTGATCGAGGCCGGCATGGCGCTGCTGGCGACCCGCACCCTCGATGACCTGTCGCTGCGCGAAATCGCCCGTGCGGTGGGCGTCAGCGCGACCGCCGTCTATCGGCACTTCCCCGACAAGCGGGCGCTGATGACGGCGATGGCCGGCGAGGGG
>CALMRL010000507.1 GCA_937873345.1 uncultured Beijerinckiaceae bacterium
GATCACCACGAAGGCCATCGCGTTGGGGTGCTCGTCGGTGATCGCGAGGTGGATGACCGCTTCGTGGCCGGCGGGCAACATGCGGGCGAGCTGCTCGGCGGCGCCACCTGTGAGATGCATCGTCGGCTTGCCCGAGGGCAGGTTGACCACACCCATGTCGCGCCAAGTGACGCCTCGGCTGATGCCGGTCCCGAGCGCTTTGGCGCAGGCCTCCTTGGCGGCGAAGCGCTTGGCATAGGTCGCGGCGCGCCCTGCACGGTCGTCCGCCCGACGCCGCTCGGTTTCCGTGAAGCAGCGGTTGCTGAAGCGCTCGCCATAGCGCTCCAGCGATTGCGCGACGCGATCGATGTTGCACAGATCGGTACCGATGCCGAGGATCACGGTCGCACGCCGGCCCGCCCCGCCTCCATCGCCGCGCGCATCTGCAGGATCGCCTCGCTCAGGCCGACGAAGATCGCCTCGCCGATAAGGAAGTGCCCGATGTTCAGCTCGCGCAGCTGCGGCAGGGCGGCGATGGTGCGCGCGGTGGCATAATCCAGCCCGTGGCCGGCGTGGCACTCGATGCCCTGAGCCTCGGCCTCGATGGCGGCGAGGCGCAACCGCTCGAACTCTCGCTCGGCGCGCGTCTCGCCGTGCGCCAGCGCCTCGCACCAGGCGCCGGTGTGCAGTTCGACGACCGGCGCGCCGATGGAGCGTGCCGCCTGCAAGGCCTGGACGGTCGGTTCGATGAACAGCGAGACGCGCACGCCGACCCCGGCCAGCTCCGCCGTCACCTTGGCGAGGTGGTCGTGGCCACCGATCACGTCGAGGCCGCCCTCGGTGGTGCGTTCGCTCCGCTTCTCCGGCACCAGGCAGGCGGCGTGCGGGCGGGTGGCGATCGCCGTCGCGACCATCTCGTCGGTCGCAGCCATCTCGAAGTTGAGCGGCACCGAGAGCGCCTCCTTCAGGCGGCGCATGTCGTCGTCGCGAATGTGGCGGCGGTCCTCGCGCAGGTGCGCGGTGATGCCGTCTGCGCCGGCCGCGATGGCGAGCAGCGCCGCACGCAAGGGATCGGGCACGGCGCCGCCGCGCGCATTGCGCACAGTCGCGACGTGGTCGACGTTGACGCCGAGCCGCAGCGCACCGGTCATCCGTTGACCCTTTCGACCTTGGACACGATCGGCCGGACGCGCAGCTGCGCCACGATCGAGCTGAGGTGCTTGACGTCGCTGACTTCGAGGTCGGCGACCAGCAGTCGCTGCTCGCGCGAGATCGGTCGCATCGCGATGTTGTCGATGTTGGCGCCGTTCTCGCCGATCACCGTGGCGATCAGGCCGAGCGTGCCGGGCTCGTTGATCGCGGTGATCTCGAGCTTGGCCGGAAATGCTTGGCGATCGTCGTCCTTGATGTCCCAGCGCACGTCGAGCCATCGCTCGGGCTGGTCGTCGTAGGCGGTGAGTTCTGGCGATTGGATGGGATAGACGGTGATCGAACTCTCGGGATCGAGGATGCCGACGATGCGATCGCCCGGCAGGGCACCGCCGTTCGCGAAGACCACCGGCAGATCGGGATAGCAGCCGCGCTTGGCCAGCATCTTCCAGTCCGTCTCGGCGCTGGCGCCGGGCAGGTGGAAGAGGAGATGGCTGCTGGATCGGACCGCGAACCACCCGGCCTCCGCCCCGGGCCGCAGCGCGGTGATGGTGCGACGCTCGTCGGCGATGTCGGGGTAAACGCCCTTCAGCACGTCGCCGGAAAACAACTCCCCGCGGCCCACGGCGGCGTAGAGGTCTTCGACGCTCGCGCGGGCGAAGCGCGGCAGCGCCACTTTCAACCGATCCTCGGCAAGCGGTCGTCCCGCCCGTTCGAAGGCGCGATTGACGATCTGGCGGCCGAGGCCCGCGTATTGCGCGCGCATCGCCTCGCGCGTCGCCCGCCGCACGGCGGAACGCGCCTTGCCGGTGACGACCAACGTCTCCCAGATCGCTGGCGGCAGCTGCCCCTCCTGCCGCACGATCTCGACCTGGTCGCCGTTCTGCAGCTCGGTTAGCAGCGCTTCGGCGCGGCCGTTGATCTTGGCTGCCGCGGCGGTGTTGCCGACGTCGGTGTGCACGGCGTAGGCGAAGTCGATCGCGGTGGCGCCGCGCGGCAGGGCGATCAGCCGGCCCCCGGGCGTGAAGCAGAAGACTTGGTCGTTGAACAGCTCGAGCTTCGTATGCTCCAGGAACTCCTCGGGCGAGGAGCCCTCCGCCAGCTGCTCCACGGTGCGCCGCAGCCATTCGAAGGCGCGGCTCTCGCTGCGCAGGCTCGAATCGTCACGGGTGAAGCCCTCCTTGTAGAGGGCGTGAGCGGCGATGCCGTTGCTGGCGATCGCATGCATCGCCGCGGTACGGATCTGCAGCTCCGCCCGCTGCCGTCCCGGCCCGACCACGGTGGTGTGAAGCGATCGGTAGTCGTTGGGCTTCGGCGTCGAGATATAATCTTTGAAGCGACCGGGCACGCAGCGCCAGCGAGTGTGCAGCACGCCGAGCGCGCGGTAGCATTCGGCGTGGGTGTCCACGAGGATGCGGAAGCCGAAGATATCGGAGACCTGCTCGAAGGTGACGTGCTTGCGCTCCATCTTCCGCCAGACCGAATAGGGCTGCTTGCGCCGTCCGTGCACCTGCGCCGCGACACCCTCGCCGGCGAGCGCCTCGGCGATCTCCTCCTCGATCGAGGCGACGCGCTGGTTGTTGCAGCGGCCGATCTCGTTCAGGCGAGCGGTGATCGTCGCATAGGCATCCGGCATCAAATGACGAAACCCGAGGTCCTCCAGTTCATCACGCAGGCGCTGCATGCCCATCCGCCCGGCGAGCGGGCCGTAGATTTCCAGCGTTTCCTCGGCGATGCGGGCGCGCTTCTCCGGCGGCACGAAGTGCAGCGTGCGCATGTTGTGCAGCCGATCGGCGAGCTTGACGAGCAGCACCCGAACATCGCTGGCGATGGCGAGCAGCAGCTTGCGGAAGTTCTCGGCCTGGGCCGTGCGCTTGGAGACGAGATCGAGGCGCTTCAGCTTGGTCAGCCCGTCGACGAGCTGCCCGATCTCCGGCCCGAACAGCCTGTCGATCTCCTCGCGCGTCGACTCCGTATCCTCGATGACGTCGTGGAGCACCGCAGCGACGATGGTCGCATCGTCGAGATGCAGGTCGGTGAGGATCGCAGCCACCTCGAGCGGGTGCGAAAAGTATGGATCGCCCGAGGCGCGGGTCTGGGCGCCATGCGCCTTCATCGCGTAGATGTAGGCGCGGTTGAGCAGCACCTCGTCGGTCTCGGGGTTGTATCGCCGGACGCGGTCGACCAACTCGACTTGGCGCATCATCGCGGGCGATCCTCGGCTGCGCGGACCAACGCGCTCGACAATCGCGCGATCGTGTGCTGGCGCCGTTCCGAAGCGGGGATGCCCGAGCTGGGGTGCCGTACGCTACTCGCCCTCGTCGTCCGTCGCGGCAGGAGGAACGAGGCCTTCCAACCCACGCAGGAGGTCCTCCTCGGTCATGCGGTCGAACTGCGTATCGCCGCCGGCATCGCTTTGCAACGCGTCCGGCTGCGGCGTCAGCGCCGGAACCACCTGCGCCTCGGGCTCGTCGACCTCGACCTGCTTCTGCAGCGAATGGATGAAGCCCTCTTTGAGATCCTCCGGCGCCTGGGTCAGGTCGGCGATCTCGCGCAGCGCGACCACCGGGTTCTTGTCGTTGTCGCGGGCCACCGTTATCGCGGAGCCCGAGGCGATCATTCGGGCCCGATGGCTGGCGATCAGGACCAGCTCGAAGCGGTTCTCGACCTTGTCGACGCAATCCTCGACCGTGACGCGAGCCATGCTCAATCCACCTGTTTCAAGACCCCGCGACGGGGTTGATTGCCGCTTCTAACGACAACGGCGATGAAGTTGCAAGCGCGCAAGAATAACTCGTCTCGCCAGTAAAGAAGCGTTCAGGCTTTGGGAAAAGCTTCGCCGGGCAGTGGGCGCTTGACGCGCGCCGCCTCCGCGACCATTTTGCCGGGCCAAACACGCATCCGATCATCCTACCAGAGAGATCAGGGATTCGTGACCGCAGCGCCAAGATGCTGCTTGCGAAGATCGCACTGCTTTATCATAAGAGAGTTTTTTAATGGCTGATACGGACCGGACCGCGCTTTTCATCGATGGAGCCAATCTTTATGCCACCTCGAAAGCTCTCGGCTTCGATATTGACTACAAGCGTCTTCTGAAGGAATTTCAAAGCCGTGGCAAGCTGATACGCGCATTCTACTATACCGCACTCGTCGAAGACCAGGAGTATTCATCGATCCGGCCGTTAATCGATTGGCTGGATTACAACGGCTTCGCTGTGGTCACAAAGCCGGCGAAGGAGTTCACCGATGCGCTCGGACGGCGCAAGGTCAAGGGAAACATGGACATCGAGCTGGCGGTCGACGCGATGGAGATGTCCGACCACCTCGATCATCTCATCCTGTTCTCCGGCGACGGCGACTTCCGCTCGCTGGTCGAAGCGGTGCAGCGCAAGGGCGTGCGCGTCTCGGTGGTCTCGACCAACTCGACGCAGCCCGGCATGATCGCCGACGAGCTTCGCCGGCAGGCCGACGAGTTCATCGACCTCATCCATCTCGCGCCCAGGATCGGTCGTGACCCGGCCGAGCGGCAGCAGCGTTACGGCGAGCGTCGGACGGCCCTCGGCGTCCCCGCCTCCGCCGATCTCGCGCCGAACGGCGGCTAGCGGCCGTGCAGCCGTCGCCCGACTGCCCCCTCTGCCCGCGGCTCGCGGCATTTCGCGCGGCGGCGCGGCGCAGCGAGCCGGACTGGTTCAACGCGCCGGTCCCGACCTTCGGCGCCGCCGGAGGTCGGCTTCTCGTCGTCGGCCTAGCGCCTGGCCTGAAAGGCGCCAATCGAACCGGGCGACCTTTCACCGGGGATTACGCCGGCGACCTTCTCTACTCGACGCTTCTGGATACGGGCTTCGCCGACGGTCGCTACGACCGGCGTCCCGATGACGGTCTCGCCCTCGTCGACTGCGCGATCACCAACGCGGTGCGTTGCGTGCCGCCGGAAAACAAGCCGACGCCGGCCGAGATCACGGCCTGCCGCCCCTTCCTCGTCGAGCAGATCGCGGCGATGCCGCTCCTCAAGGCGGTCGTGGCGCTCGGGCGGATCGCCCACGACAGCGTGCTGCGAGCCTTCGGGGCCAAGCTCGCGGCGAATCCCTTCGGTCACGGCCGCCGGCACGCGCTCGCCAGGGCCGATGGCGAGCCCGTCACCGTCTTCGACAGTTTTCATTGCTCGCGCTACAACACCAGCACCCGGCTGCTGACGCCGGAGATGTTCCGCGACGTCTTCGCCGCCGTCGCCGGTCACCTCGCGCGGCAGTAGTCCTCAGCCGTTTTTCAGGAGTCGGCTCTTTTCGCGATTCCAGTCGCGGGCGCGCTCGGTCTCGCGCTTGTCGTGCAGCTTCTTCCCCTTGGCGAGCGCGATCTCGATCTTCGCCCGGCCCTGATCGTTGAAGTAGATCTTCAACGGCACGATCGTCATGCCCTCGCGCTCCACGCCCTGCGCGATGCGGGCGATCTCGCGGGCATGCAGCAGCAGCTTGCGCCGCCGTTTCGGCTCGTGGTTGAAGCGGTTGCCCTGCAGGTACTCGGGGATCGTCGCATTGATCAGGAACACCTCGCCCGAACGCTCCACCGAGGCATAGCTTTCCGCGATCGTCGCCTTGCCGGTTCGCAACGACTTCACCTCCGTGCCGGCGAGCATGATGCCGGCCTCGAAGGTCTCACCGAGCGCATAATCGTAGCGGGCGCGACGATTGTCGGCGGCGATCTTGGTGCGGTCCGGCTTGGCGCTCATGCCGGGGGCCTCAATCCAGGATACCGGCGTGCCTCATCGCCGCGCGGATCGTCTCGCGTGCGGCGGCCGTCGCCGCGACCATCGGCAGGCGCACCTCGTTGCGGATGCGGCCGAGTTCCGCGAGCGCGCCCTTTGGTCCGGCAGGGTTGGGCTCGACGAACAGGGCCGCATGCAGCGGCGCCAGCCTGTCCTGGATCGCCAGAGCCTTGCGGAAGTCGCCGCTCAGGCAGGCCTCCTGCATCGCAGCGCACTCGCGCGGCGCCACGTTGGAGGTCACCGAGATGCACCCGTGGCCGCCGTGCGCCATCACGGCCAATGCTGTCATGTCCTCGCCCGAGAGCTGGAGGAAGTCCGGGCCGAGCGCGGCGCGCTGCTGCGCCGTGCGGGCGAGCGAGGCCGTGGCATCCTTGACGCCGACGATGTTGCTGAGCTCGGAGAGACGCTTCATCGTCTCGATGCTCATGTCGACCGCCGAACGCGGCGGGATGTTGTAGATGACGATCGGGAGGCCGATGCCGTCGTTGACCGCCTTGAAGTGCCGGTACATGCCCTCCTGCGACGGACGGTTGTAGTACGGCGTGACGACCAGCACCGCGTCGGCGCCGACCGCCTCGGCATGGCGGGCGAGGTCGAGCGCCTCCTCGGTGTTGTTGGAGCCTGCACCGGCGATGACGCGGGCGCGCCCACGGGTCTGTTCGACGCATGCCGCGACGACGCGGCGGTGCTCGTCGTGGGTCAGGGTCGGCCCCTCGCCGGTGGTGCCGACCGGCACGAAGCCGTGGGTGCCGCTCTCGATCTGCCATTCGATCAGGGCGCGGAAGGCTTCCTCGTCGAAGGCGCCGTTCTTGAAGGGCGTGACCAGCGCGGTGATCGAGCCGCCGAGGCGCCTGCCCCCGCCGTCCCCCGTAGCGATCCGTCCGCGCCCGTCCGTCACCATAACCCAGAACTCCGCCGCGCCCGAGGGGCGCAAACTCCGCCGGAACCGCGCCCGCGCCCCGACGATCCTCGGCAGCGGATGCCAGACATAGCGGCTCGCGGCGCGAACGCAACGCGCCACCCCGGGGCGCGACAGCTGAACCTCGTCGCGTCAACCCTCGGTTAACGATCGCCGAAGGAAACTCCCCGCAACGGCCGGCCTGCCACAGGCGCGACCACGCCTCGCCACACGATGGGCGCAACGCCGGGCGAGAAAGCGGCCGACAAGGTCGGGTGCCGAGCCGGTCGGAAAGGGTACGGGGATGATCTCCAGGACGCGCGGTCTGCTGCTCCTCTGCTCCACGGCTCTGGCCACGATCACCCTGGTGCCGGCGCACACCGGGGAACTTCGGCCGAGCGGGTTCGGCGGGGTGGTCAGGCAGACCGAGGCATCGATCGAGCGGGCCGCCGCGGCGGTCGGCAACGCCGTCTACGGCGTGTTGCGTCCCTTCCCGAAGCAGGATGCGGCACAAGCGCAGCTGCAGGGGATGAAGCCGATCGGCCCCGTCGCCGATCTGCCGCAGGCGGTGCAGGAAGGTTCGGCCCTGCGCCAGGCCTACCTGATCGCCGCCGCCGACGGCCGGATGCGCGACCTCGGCTACGATCCGACCGGCATCGAGGATGCGCTGATCGCCTACCGGACCGGCAACCTCGCCGCGGGCGACGCCATCGCCTCGCGCCTCGCCGACCCGACCGTTCGCACCGCGCTGGAATGGCTGGCGCTGCGCGATGCGTCGGGCAAGGTGTCGACGACGCGCCTCGAGGCCTTCCACCAGTCCCATCCCGAATGGCCGGCCAAGGCTTGGTTCCGCAACCAGAGCGAAGCTCGCCTGTACTATTCCAGCGATGCCAGGGCGGTGGAGCGCTTCTTCGCCGGATCGTCGCCGGCGACGGTGCTGGGCCGGCTCGCCTTGGCCAAGGCCTGGAAACTGGACAACCGTCCGGCCGAAGCATCGGAACTCGCCCGCGCGGTGTTCCGCGACAGCGATCTCGGCGGCGCCATCGAGGCGCGCTTCAAGGCCGATTTCGGCGCCGAGCTGACGAAGGGCGACTACAAGTACCGGGCCGACAAGCTGCTCTACAAGGAGCAGGTGGCGGCCTCCATGCGCTACGCCGCCCTTGCCGGCGGCGACGTGCTCGCCCTGGAGAAGGCACGCGCCGCGGTGATCTTCGACGTCGCCGCGGACAAGGCGATCGCCGCCGTGCCGGAGGCGCTGCGCCGCGATCCCGGCCTGATCCTGGCGGAGGTGCAGAAGCTGCGCCGCGAGGACAGGCTGATGGAGGCCGCCGAGCTGATGCAGAGCGCCCCCAAGGACGCGGCGAGCCTGATCGACGGCGACGACTGGTGGACGGAGCGCCGCGTCCTGGCGCGCCGCCTGCTCGACAACGGCAACGTCAACGCCGCCTACGTCGTCTGCGCCACCCACGCCGCGGTGAGCCCCGACGTCAAGATCGAGGCGGAGTTCCACGCTGGCTGGATCGCCCTGCGCTTCATGAACGATCCCGCGCGCGCCACCTACCACTTCGCCCGCGCCGGCAGGCTCGCGGAAACGCCGCTCTCGATCTCGCGCATCGGCTACTGGCAGGGCCGCACCGCCGAAGCGTCGGGCGACGCAGTGCGCGCCGAAGGCTTCTATCGCAGGGCGGCCGAATACGGCTCGACCTTCTACGGACAGCTCGCCCGGCAGATGCTCGGCATCACCGCGACGCCGGTCAGCGAGCCGCCGGTCGAAGCGACCGCCGGCGACCGCGACGAGGCGGTGCGCGTGATCGAGCTGCTCTACGCCGCCGGGGCGCGAGACGCAGCCAATGCCCTCGCGATCGACGCCGCGCAGGCCCTCGCCGACGGACGGCAGGCGCGGGCGCTGGCCGGCGTGGTGCGCAAGGAAGGTGACGCGCACATCGCCCTCACCGTCGGCAAGCTGATGGGGCAGCGCGGCGTCGCCGTCGACACGCTGGCCTTCCCGACCTTCGGCATTCCATCTTACGAGGCGCTGCAGAACTCGGCGGCACGACCGGTGGTCTATGCCATCGCCCGGCAGGAGAGCGCGTTCATGCCGGCGGTCGTGTCCAAGGCCGGGGCGAAGGGCCTGATGCAGATCATCGACGCCACGGCACGCTCCACCGCGGCGAAGGCCGGCGTGCCCTTCGATCCCGCCCGCCTGACCAGCGATCCCGCCTTCAACGCGCAACTCGGCGCCGCCCACCTCGGCGAGCTGATCGCCGAGCAGAACGGCTCGCTGATCCTCACCTTCGCCGCCTACAACGCCGGCGGCGGCCGGGTGAAGCAATGGATCGACGCCTACGGCGACCCGCGCAGCCCCGGCGTCGACCCCGTCGACTGGGTCGAGCGCATCCCCTTCACCGAGACGCGCAACTACGTGCAGCGGGTGATGGCGAACGTCACGATGTACGAGGCGATCTTCGCCGACGAGGCCAGGACCGCAGCCGGCTCCGCGCTCAAGCGCGATCGCCAAGCCAAGCTATGAGGGACGAGGCGCCGCAAAGGCGGGCAATCTTCGTCGTTCGCTGCGGCGCCGACGAGGTCAATGCCGGGCGTGGATGAAGGCGTCGATCACCTCGACGACCTGTGCCGGACGAAAGGGCTTCGGCACGAAGCGCCGCGCCGGCGCTGCGAAACCCTGGTGGGGGTAGCGGCGGCCGGAGGTGACCACGCCGCCGGTCTCCGGCCACCGCGTCTCGATCCGATCGGCCAGCGCGAAGCCGTCGAGGGCGCCCGGCATCTCGACGTCGGTGAACACCACGCGGATGTCGCTGACGCTCTCCAGCATCCGCAGCGCCTCGTCGGCGTCGCAGGCCTCGACCACCTCGAAGCCGGCGTCGGTCAGCATGTCGGCGTTGAAGAGCCGCAGCAGCGGCTCGTCCTCGACCACCAGGATGCGCGAGCATGTCGTAGCACCGGCGATCTCCATCAACGCAAACCTTCCCGTGCACCCGGACTCGCGAGCCCCGACCGCAGGCGGCCCGCCCATCGCAAATTCGACCTTCCGTCTTAAGGGAGCATTTACGGGCTTCGCCGGCGTTTCGGAGGGTTAAGAGACCGTCAGCGCCGCCGGCGGCGCATTCGGAGGCGCCATGGCCGCTGCGACGTCATCCCTGTTCTACGACTCCGCCGACGGCCTGCGGCTGCATCTCGTCGCCACCCGGCCGGGCAGCAGCGCCGAGCGCATCCCGCTCGTCTGCCTGCCGGGCCTGACGCGGAGCGCCGCCGACTTCGCCGTGCTCGCCGGCCATCTCGCCGGGGCGAGCGCGACGCCCCGGTCCGTCTACGGCTTCGACTATCGCGGTCGCGGCCTCTCCGACCACGACCCGCGCGCCCGCTACGATCTCGGCACCGAGCGCGACGACGTGCTCCTCTGGTTGCGGGACAACGGCATCGGCGCCGCCCATTGGCTCGGCACCTCGCGCGGCGGACTGATCCTGATGACGATGGCGGCGGAGCATCGCGGCTTGATGCGCTCGGTGATCCTGAACGACATCGGCCCGGTGCTGGAGCCGGACGGCCTCGCGCGCATCAAGGGCTACGTCGGGCACACCGGCGCTCGCCCCGCCTCGCTGAAGGAAGCGGAGGCGATGCTGCGGCTCGGGCCGGCGCAAGGCTTCGACGGCCTCCGCCCGGCCGAATGGCGGCTGTTCGCCGAGACCACCTTCGGAGCGGACGAGACCGACCTGCGCTTGCGCTACGATCCCGCCCTTGCCCGTTCGCTCGATGCGCTCGACCTGTCGAAGCCGCTGCCGCCGCTTTGGGACGGCTTCGACGCCCTGCGCGGCCTGCCGCTGCTGGCGATCCGCGGCGCGAACTCCGACCTGCTGTCGCGGGCGACGCTCGAAGCCATGGTGAAGCACTGGCCGGGCTGCGAGGCCTTCACGGTGCCGGGCCAGGGCCATGCGCCGCTGCTCGCCGACGGACCGACCCTCGCGCGCATCGACGCCTTCCTAGCGTGCGCCGACGCCGCCGGCGGCTGAGACGTTCCGCGGCCTTGCCGAAGCGGGACGCCGGCGCGATCTGAGGCGGAACACGGATCGGGAGCGGGCGGGGATGAGCGCGGCAGAGGAGAAGGTCGACGTCATCGTCTCCGGCGCCGGCGCCAGCGGCCTCGCGGCGGCCATCGCGCTGGCACGTGCAGGCTACAGCGTCCTCTGCGCGGGCGTCTCCGACACCCGGCCGACCGGTCGAACCGTGGCGCTCTTCGAGGGCTCCATCCGCACGCTGCGGGCGCTGGGTGTCTGGGAGCGGTTCGCCGAGATCGGTCAGCCGATCCGAGCCATCCGCATCATCGACGACACCGGCTCCCGCTTTCCCGTGCCGCCGCTGACGTTGCGGGCGGAGGAGATCGCGCTCGACGCACTCGGCACCAACGTCGAGAACGACCGTCTCATCGCCGGCTTGATCGCCGAAGCGCAAGCCCTGCCGGGCATCCAATTGACGGAGGCCAAGCTCGACAGCATCGCCTTCACCTGCGACGCGGTGCGGGTGCGCGGCGCCGACGGACAAACCATCTCGGCACCGCTGATCGTCGCCGCCGACGGTCGCCGCTCGCCGGCGCGCACCGCCGCCGGCATCGCGGCGCGCTCCTGGAGCTATCCGCAGACCGCCCTGATCGCGCTCACCACGCATAGTCGACCGCATGACGGGTTTTCCACAGAATTCCATACGCGCGGCGGCCCCTGCACGCTGGTGCCCCTGCGCGCCACGGAGGCGAGCCCGCATCGCTCCTCGCTCGTCTGGCTAATGTCGACAGCCGAGTTCGAGCGTCGTAGCAGCCTCGATGATGTCGCGCTGGCCGCCGAATTGACGGTGCAGACCCGCGGGCGCGTCGGCGACATCCGCCTTGAAACCGCGCGCGGCGCCTTCCCGATGGGCGGACTGCACGTCAACCGCCTCGCAGCGGCGCGGATCGCCCTGGTCGGCGAAGCCGCCCATGCCTTCCCGCCGCTCGCCGCGCAGGGTCTCAATCTCAGCCTGCGCGACATCGCCCAGCTCGTCGCGACGCTGGGTACGAAGACCCAGACGCGCGACATCGGCGCCGCGACGCTGCTCGCCTCCTACGAGCGCGCACGACGCCGTGACGTCGCTCTGCGCACCCATGGCGTCGACGTGCTGAGCCGCTCGCTCCTGACCGACTTCGCGCCGGTGGATGTCGCGCGCGGCATCGGTGCCACGGCGCTGCGCATGGTCGGCCCGCTGCGCCGTGCCGTCCTGCGCGAGGGCATCCTGCCGCCCGGCCCGGTGCTGCCACTGCCGGCGAGAGCCTGACCGGGCATCGCTGTCCTCGTCAGGTGCCGGCGGGTGTCAGGGGCAGAGCGCGCTCGCGCGCGATCTTGCGGCCGCCTTCGACCGGCACGAAGTCGAAGTCCATTCGCGAGCGCCCGGCGGTGGTGTCGCCGTGCCGGTCGGTCCGCCGCCATGCGATCTCCGCCGTGACGCGGCAGTGGCTGCGGTCGCCGCTGCAGGTGCCGACGAAGGTTCCGGGGATCTCGCGGTAGGATCGCTGGGGGAAGGAGCGGATGAAGGCCTGCTTGTCGGCGAACACCTGCGAGCGACTGAAGCTGCGGCCGTAGTAGCTGACGATCGGCGCGTAATACCGGCTCACCGTCTCCGGCGTGACCCGCGCGTCGTCCGACCAGATCGCGAGATAGCTCTGCAACTGCTGCTCGGCATCGGCTCGGGTGCCGCCGGCATCCTGCGCCGATGCGGGCAGCGCGGCCGTAAGGGTCAGCAGGGCGGCGATGGCTTTGATCGTGCGCGGCATGGCTCTGATCCTCGGAGCGGATGCCATGCAACGGACCTGCGAGGGGAAAGTCGCGGCCGCGGCGCCGATCGTAGGATGATCCTCTGCTCGCCGCCCTACGACGGCTGGTCGCCGGCGCAGACGACCTTCATGTACTGCTTGCCCATCTCGGGGCGGATGGAGGTCAGCGCGAGCGTGGTCTGGCTCTCGTGCATGCACTGCGACATCGTGTGCGCGGGCGGGCCTCGCACGATGTCGATCGCCGTGTCCGGCGTGCAGGCGGCATGGTCGACGGTCGCAGCGCAGATCAGGATCAGGACTTTGAACAAGGGACGTCCTCCGGTGGCCTCTTCGGGCCTTGGCTCCAAGCCAAGCTGAGCCCGCCTCGATCGCGCGCCGCCGACTTTTCCTTAAGCACTCTGCTATAGCACCCCAGTTCAATGCGAGGGTCCAGTCTTGCGAGGCATCCGCGCCGTCGTCACCGTGCTGCCGGTCGTCGCATCGACGTTGGCGCTCGTCCCCTGCGCCGCGGTGGCGGCCGAGGACATGCTGGCGCAGCCCGCGGTCCCGAAGCCTCGCTCCGCCCCCGCCATCATGAAAAGCATCGTCGAGAGACCCGCGCCGGACCGCACCGCGCTCCGGGCGCTGGCGCGGCGAGAGGCGGAAGCCGCGGACGTTCCCTTCGACCTCGTCGATGCCGTGATGAAGGTCGAGAGCGACTACCGGCCGGACCGGGTCGGCGACGTCGGCGAGATCGGGCTGATGCAGGTGCGCCCCGGCACGGCGGCGATGCTCGGCTTTCACGGCAGCGCCGCCGATCTCGCCGATCCCGCGACCAACATCCATTTCGGGACGAGCTATCTCGCCGGCGCCTGGCATCAGGCGCACGGCAACGTCTGCCGCGCCCTGATGAAGTATCGCGCCGGCCATGGCAACGAATCGATGACGCCGCTGTCGGTGTCCTACTGTCAGCGCGCGCGGCTGCATCTCGTCAGCATGAACTCGCCGCTCGCTGCGACGATCCAGCCCGTCGACCTCGTCGCGACTTCGCTGACAGAGCCGACGGAAGGCGGCAGAGGTGTGATGCCGGCGCGGCGTCCGGACGTCGGCGGAGCCTCGATGCCGGGCGAGAGCCTGACCAGCCACGGCCGGATGAAGACGGGCGATGCCTTCTGGGCTGCCTTCGGCACGCGGGTGCGGCGGATCAATGCCGGCCTGGAAGCCAAATGGCGCCGCACCGCTTCCCGCTGATCGCGGCCTGAGCGTTGGAAACCGAGCTGTACGGGCCGGTGAAGCGGTTCTTGGAAGGGCTCGGCTTCACCGTCAAGGGCGAGGTCGGCGGCTGCGACCTCCTCGCCTTGCGAGGCGACGAGCCGCCGCTCGTCGTGGTCTGCGAACTGAAGCTCCGTTTCAACCTCGAGTTGCTGTTGCAGGGCGTCGATCGGGCGAGTGCCTGCGACGAGGTGTGGCTTGCCGCGCGCACGGGGTCGCGGGGCGGGCGCGAAGGCGACAGCCGCTTCCGCAATCTCTGCCGGCGGCTCGGCTTCGGGTTGCTCTGCGTCGACGGAGCCGGCGCGGTACACGTCCATCTGACCCCTGATGCTCCGATGCCGCGCCGCGATCCGAAGCGGCGCTCGCGGCTGGTCGTCGAGCACCGGCGCAGACGAGGCGACCCGGCGGTCGGTGGCGGCTCGCGCCGGCCAGTGATGACGGCCTATCGCCAGCGCGCGCTTGGCTGCGCCGCGCTGATCGCCGACGCACCGCTCCGGCCGCGTGACCTAACGGCGCAGGTCCCCGACGCGGCGGCCATCCTTTATCGCAACGTCTACGGCTGGTTCGAGCGCATCAGGCCCGGCTGGTACGCGCTGGGTCCCGCCGGACGCCGGGCGCTGGCGCATTGGCGAGATGCGGCGACGGAAGGCGGCGGGCCGGATGATCGGGATTGATGGGAGAGCGCCTGGCAGGAGAGGAGGGACTCGAACCCCCAACCCCCGGTTTTGGAGACCGGTGCTCTAACCAAATTGAGCTACACTCCTAGGCTGCCCCTGCATACCCGCTCGTGCCCCCTCGCGGCAAGGGGGATGCATGGCAAGAGGCATGCGCAGCCGACAGGAGATCCCTTGACGTCCGGCGCCGGCCGGCACCATCTGCGCCGCGATGATGGTGCGGGCGCGAAGGTGACCTACGCGGTCAAGGAACTCTTCTACACGCTGCAGGGCGAGGGTGCGCAGTCCGGCCGCGCGGCGGTGTTCTGCCGCTTCAGCGGCTGCAACCTGTGGAGCGGGCGCGAGACCGATCGCGAGCAGGCCGTTTGTCGCTTCTGCGACACCGAGTTCGTCGGCACCAACGGTCAGGGCGGCGGGCGTTTCGCGGATGCGGCAAGCCTTGCCGATGCGATCGTCGGAACGTGGGCGGCCAAAGGCGTCGGCACCCCTTACGTCGTCTTCACCGGCGGCGAGCCGCTGCTGCAGCTCGACGGACCCCTGCTCGCAGCCGTGCGCGCCCGCGGATTCGAGTGCGCGGTCGAGACCAACGGCACCCTCCCCATCCCGGCCGGCGTCGACTGGGTCTGCGTCAGTCCCAAGGCCGGCGCGGCCCTGGTGGTCGAGACGGGCGACGAGCTGAAGCTCGTTTATCCCCAGGATGCGATCAACCCGGCCGGGCTTGCCGGCCTTGCCGGCCTTGCCTTTCGACATTTCTGGCTGCAACCGATGGACGGTCCGGCGCGAGGGACCAACTCGCGGGCGGCCATCGCTTACTGCCTCGCCAACCCACGCTGGCGATTCTCGCTGCAAATGCACAAGGTGATCGGCATAGACTGATGTTCGAGATTTCCAAGCAGTTCTGGTTCGAGGCGGCGCACACGCTGGAGCGCACGGTGGAGACCCAATCGAGCCGGCGCATCCACGGCCACTCCTACCGTGCCGAGGTTGTGCTGCGCGGGCGCCCGGACCCGCACACCGGCATGGTGATTGACCTGACGCTGCTCGAGCGGGCGATCGCCGAGGCGCGCGATGGCCTCGACCATCGATTGCTCGACGAGGTCGACGACCTTGGACCGGCGACGATGGAGAACCTCGCCGCCTGGGTCTGGCGCAAGGTCGAGCCTCGCTGCCCCGGTCTCGCGAAGGTCACGGTCTTTCGCGATTCGAGCCGCGACACCGTAAGCTATTTCGGGCCCGCCGCGTAGGTCGGCATTGCAGGGCCGATATCGTCAGGAGGAGTTGGTCCGCTTCAGCTCCTCGCGCCTGCGGCGCTCTTCCAGGATGCCGACCATGATGATCGCGCCCTCATAGAGGGCGTAGGCCGGCACCGCGAGTGCCAGCATCGAGAAGGCGTCAGGCGGCGTCAGCACCGCGGAGGCTGCGAACACGCCCACCACGGCGTAGCGCCGCTTCGAGCGTAGGAACGCGGCGTCGACGATCCCGATCTGCCCGAGCAGCGTCAGCACCACCGGCAGCTGGAACATCAGGCCGAAGGCGAAGATCAGCGTCATGATCAGGCTGAGGTACTCGCTGACGCGCGGCAGCAGCTCGATCTGCGCCCTGCCCGGCTCCTTCGACTGCTCCATGCCGAGGAAGAAGTGCAGGAGGTTCGGCATCACCACGAAGTAGACGAGCAGGCCGCCGACCGCGAAGAACACCGGCGTCGCGAAGAGGTAGGGGCGGAAGGCATTGCGCTCGTGGCGGTACAGGCCCGGCGCGACGAATGCGTAGAGCTGCGTGAAGATCACAGGGCAGGCCATGAAGGCCGCGGTGAAGAAGGCGACGCGGATCTGCGTGAAGAAGTACTCCTGCGGCGCCGTGTAGATCAGCTTGGCGTCCGGTCCAGCGACGTGCTGGTAGGGCACGACGAGCAGGTTGTAGATATTCTTCGCGAAGAAGAATGACAGCAGGAACATCACGATGAAGGCGATCAGCGCCTTGATCAGGCGAGAGCGCAGTTCAACGAGATGTTCCATGAGAGGCGCCTTGGTCGCCTCGATGTCGGCCTCGGTCACGGTGCGCTACGCGCATGGCGGGCGTTCGTCGCCATGGCGTCTCAGGCCTCGCTGTGCGTGGGGTAGAGCGCCGGCCGGGTCGGTCGGGTCTCCGCCGCGCCGGTGGTCGGCTCGCCCGAGACCTGCGCTGCCGGGTCGGGGGAAGCCGACGGTCGCGACCGGGGCGCCAGGGCCTCGATGG
>CALMRL010000508.1 GCA_937873345.1 uncultured Beijerinckiaceae bacterium
AGCAACACGCACCCGTAACCTTGCCCAAAACCAGCGTATGTCCACGGGCCTTAGCTGATGCTCTTGCCGGCACCGCCGGGCTCGGATGTCAGCCGAGTCCGGCCGAGCAGGTTGGTGGTGATCGTTGCCTCGGCATCGGCAACATCGCGGGAACGATCGAGAGCCTCGATGCGCATGATCCCCGCGTTGGAGATCAGCACGCTTAACGCGGGATGCTCGGCGATGAGGAGTTGGGCGAACGCTGCGAGGGCGTCGACGCCCTCGATGTCGAGTTGCACAAAGGAGCGCGGAAAGCTCGCCAGCGGTCGCCCGCGATGCTTTTGAGCAAAAACTCCACGTCAGCTTGCTCAAGCCGCCTCCACGGCCTTTCCAACACGCTTCTTGGAAGCCTTCACGGCGCCAGTCGGCTGAACCGGCTTCGCGCCCTTCTTCGTCTTCCTGCTGCTCGTCGTTGTGCTTGCGCGAGCGGGAACTTCTTCCTGTGCGACATCATCCAGGGTCGGCGCCGTCTCGGCTACAGCTTCCATTCGGCGGTCCTTGTGCCGCTGCTGTCCGAGACCGGCGGAACGAGCCAACTCCGAGCGCTTCGCCGAATAGGCTGGGGCCACCATCGGGTAATCCGCCGCGAGCCCATACTTCGCCCTATAAGCATCCGGGGTCAGATCGCGTTTCGACAGATGGCGTTTCAGGGTCCGGTAATGCCTACCGTCTTCGAACGACATCAGGAACTCCGGCTGGATGCTCTTCTTGATCGACTGAGCCGTCGCCTTCGTGGATGCGGTCGTTGTTGGCACCTCGGCAGGCGCTTCCGTTCTGATCAGCGCACCGAACACCAATTTGATAAGATCGGGAAGCTCGTCTGCGCGGTGATGATTTTTGCTGACGTAGCCGCCGACGATATGTGCTGTGAGTCGCATGAGCTTGTCGGACATATACCCTCCTGTAGGTACTTGGAGAAGTAGCATCGACACGATCAAACGCTAAACCATTTGATAGAGAAGGTTGTGAATGACTTTTTGATCGGCTTTAAGCTCGTCCGTAAGCAGCATCGGACCGGCGTTGCGAGCTGACCAGCGACGATCATCTCGCAACGTGGGAGCAGAAGATCAGGCGGCGGCTTGGCGGCATGAGGCACCAGCCCCGACGGCGGCAATGACGCGACGGCGAAGATCAAGCGACAGGGCGGCAGCCATCGCGGCACTCCCATAGGAAGACCGCAAAGAATCAGAACCGCCGCTCCGCCGCTACCCTCGCCGACTCAGCACGCGCGGCAACGGCTCTAAGAGAGGGCCATGGTGCTTTAGAACCCGGCGTCGTTCAGCGCTGTCGCGCCGCCAGAACACGACCTCCCCGCAGGTCGAGCAGCGCGTGGAGGCGCCGCGCCGGGCGGCGCGGAGGGTCACCGGCCCGGTTTCGCCCTTCTCAAACCTGTCGTCGATAGCGACGACCAGGCCGCGCGATCTTCAGGCCTCGGCGCCTGCGGTCCCGCGATGCCTTCGCGACGACGGCCGAGCGGCTCGCGGCGCTCGAGCGTGCGATCGCCTCGCTCGGCGTCCTGACCGACCCTCATCCTGCGTCCGGTCGAGCGAGGAGGCCTACGGCGGCCCGCAGCTGGTCGCGCACGGTCGCCGGGTCGGCGAGGTCGAGGGTCACGAGCTGCAGGCGGCTCCCCTCGCGGTTCGCGATGCCGTGGGACGCCAGGCACCCTGCCGGCGGCGGCAGACCCGCGTGATGTGGGTACACCAGCATCAGGTCGCGGCAACCGTAAACCTGCGCGTAGGCCATCATATGGTAGACGTCCGCCTGCCCGACGCCGCGACGGGGGTCCTCGATCGCGCCCGTCAGGCGCTTCCACTTCGTGTCGAGGATCAGGACGGTCCGGCCGGCCCGGCCGACGACGGCGTCCGGTCGCGTGGCGAACAGGGGACGGTCTCGCGCGAGGTCGTGGAGGGCGTGGCCGCGCGGCCCCTGAAGCGTGACGCTCGCCCCCGACCTGGCGAGCGCGCGCCGCAGGGCGCGCCCGACGAACTCCTCGAACAGCGTGTTCATCTCGAACAGCAGCGCGAAGCCTCGCCCCTGGCCCGCCGAGGTCGTCTGAAAGCGGTCCCCGAGCAGGAGGCGCGCGAAGCCGAGCACCTCGCGCCAGCCGGCGTTGGTGCGGTCGAGCGCGACCGCGTGCCAGGGCAGGGCCGCGCACGGCGGCACTGTGACGGCGTCGTACACGAGGAGGATCTCGTTCAGGCGTCGACGCGTCTCGTGCGCGCGGGCCAGACTCCCGAGACGCACGAGCGCGGCCTTGAGGATGCGGTTGAGGGCTATGTCGGCGTCGAGCTCCTCGTAGCGGCAGGCGAGGCGCTGCGGGCTGGCGGCGAGCGCCGTGAACTGGCGGATGACGTCGAGGCGCCCGCGCAGGGCGGGCAGGTCGTCCTCCTTGCCCACGTAGGCGCGCGGCAGGCCGCGCCGCAGCACGGCCGCGAGCTTGTCGCAGAACAACCGGACCAGGATCTCGAGGAGGTCCCGCGACTGCCAGCCCAGATCGGTCGACGGCCCGGCGTCGATCGCGAGGTCGTGGACGGCCGCGAGCATGTGCACGAGGCTCGCGCGCGCCGTCGCCGCGTCGCCGTCGATCTTGGGCAGGATCTCGAGGGTGACGTCGTCCGCGACGATGATGCCGACGACCTGCTGCGCCCGCGTCCGCCGTCGAC
>CALMRL010000509.1:0-1504 GCA_937873345.1 uncultured Beijerinckiaceae bacterium
AGTGCCTGCAGCCGGGGTGTCACGGCAGCTGCGCGGCACCAAGGTCGACGCCGCCGGCGGCCGTGCCGAGATCGGCGGCCGCGACCAGGTGATCCGCACGCTGGCCGCGCCGACGGCATCGCCGAACCCAAGACCTTCGCCCGCGTCGATGGCAAGCCGGTGGTCGCCTTCAACGTGATGCGCGCCAGGGGAGCGAGCGACGTCGACGTCGCCGCCGCCGTGGCCGCCAAGATCGCCGACATCCTGGCCAAGGCCCCCGACGTCGACCTCCGGCTGATCGACTCTTCGGTCGACTTCACGCTCGGCAACTACCAAGCGGCGGTCTCGACCCTTTTCGAGGGCGCGATCCTCGCCGTGATCGTGGTGCTGATCTTCCTGCGCGACTGGCGGGCGACGCTGATCGCGGCGATCGCCCTCCCGCTGTCGATCTTCCCCGCCTTCTGGGCGATGCAGCTGCTGGGCTTCTCGCTCAACCTGATCTCCTTCATGGCGATCACGCTGTCGACCGGCATCCTGGTCGACGATTCCATCGTCGAGATCGAGAACATCGAGCGCCACATGGCGATGGGGAAGACGCCCTATCAGGCCTCCATCGAGGCGGCCGACGAGATCGGCCCGGCGGTGATCGCGATCTCGCTGACGATCATCGCCGTCTTCGTGCCGGTCTCCTTTATGGGCTCGGTCGCCGGCCAGTTCTTCAAGCAGTTCGGCATCACCATCTCGGTACAGGTGTTCTTCTCGCTGCTCGGCGCCCGCTTCGTGACGCCGGTGCTCGCCGCCTATTTCCTCAAGCCGCGGGTGCATCGGGAGCGGCCGGAGGGGCGAATCATGCGCGGCTACGGCGCGGTTCTCGGCTGGAGCGTGCGGCACCACTACCTCACCGTGCTCATCGGCCTCATCCTCTTCGTGCTCGCCATCGCCTCGACGCAGCTTCTTCCCTCGGGCTTCCTGCCGGCGCAGGACACCGGACGCTCGACCCTGTCGGTAGAGCTGCCGCCGGGGTCGCCGCTGAGCGCGACGCAGAGCGTCACCGCCGAGATCGCCCGCCGGCTGCGCGCTCACCCCGAGGTGAGGAGCGTCTTCGTCGACGGCGGCCAACTGCCGCCGGCCACCCGCGAGGTGCGCGTCGCCTCGCTCATCATCAACTACGTGCCCAAGGAGGACCGCTCGCTGACGCAGAAGCAGCTGGAGCTCCTGATCGGGCGCGACCTCGACGGCGTGCCCGACGTGCGCAGCTGGTTCGTCGACGAGAACGGCATGCGCGGCGTATCGCTCGTCGTGACGGGACAGGACGCGGCGGCGGTGCGCAACGTCGCCGCCGAACTGGCAGCGCAGATGCACCGCATCCCCGCCGTGTCGAACATCGTCGCGTCGGCGAGCCTCGACAGGCCGGAGCTGCGCGTGCGTCCGCGCGCCGCCCTCGCCGCCCGCCTCGGCCTGACCACCGAGCGCGTCTCCGAAACGCTCCGCATCGCCACCATCGGCGACGTCGAGCCGGCGCTCG
>CALMRL010000509.1:1514-6604 GCA_937873345.1 uncultured Beijerinckiaceae bacterium
CCCTCCTCCAGCGCCACGTCGGCGACCGCGAGGTGCCGATCCGCGTCGAATTGGACCAGTCGGTGCGCGCCGACCCACAGCGCCTCGAGCAACTGCGCGTCCCCCTACCCGACGACCGCGGCGCGGTGCCGCTCGGCTCGATCGCCGACGTGGCGCTGGAGGAGGGGCCGATCAACATCAGCCGCTACGACCGCGAGCGGCAGGCCGGCGTCGCCGCCGACCTCGTCGGCGGCACGGTGTTGAGCCAGGCGATGGCGGAGATCGACAAGCTGCCGGTGATGAGACACCCGCCGCCGGGCATCACCATCCAGCCCGCCGGCGACGCCGAGAGCATGAAGGACCTCGCGGGCGGCTTCACCTCCGCGATGCGCAACGGGCTGATGATGGTGTTCGCCGTGCTGGTGCTGCTGTTCGGCGGCCTGTTCCAGCCCATCACCATCCTGTTCTCGCTGCCGCTGTCGCTGGGCGGCGCCTTCCTGGCCCTGCTCGTCACCAATCGGCCGCTGTCGGTGCCGGTGTTCATCGGCGTGCTGATGCTGATGGGCATCGTCACCAAGAACGCGATCATGCTCGTCGACTTCACCCTCCTCGCGATCGAGCGCGGCGGCCGACCGCTCCTGCCCGCGCTCGATGCCGGCCGCAAGCGCGCCCGGCCCATCGTGATGACCACGATCGCGATGGTCGCCGGCATGCTGCCGTCGGCCTTCGCCCACGGCGCCGGCGGCGAAATCCGCTCGCCGATGGCGATCGCGGTGATCGGCGGCCTGATCGTCTCGACGTTGCTGTCGCTCATCTTCGTGCCGGCGATGTTCCTGGCGATGGACGACCTCGGCCGCTTCTTCGCCCGCCGCCTGCGCTTCCTCGTCACCAGCGGCGCCACGGCGCCACTTGCGCCGGCCCATGCGACCGGCCGCGCGCCGAGCATGGCGCCGAAAGCCGCTCCGCGCGTCGTGCCGGGGGAGTGATCGCGATGGCGCCCCGTCATGCCTCCCTTGCGCGCGCCCTGCTGGCGACAGCGCTGGCGGTGTTCCCCACCGGCGCGGCGCCGGCCGAGGACGGGATGGCCGGGCTGAGCGTCTCGGCGGTACTTGCCGTCCCGCGATGCCTCGCCGAGCGCGTCACAGCCTCCGGCACCTTCGTCGCCAGCCGCGAGGTCGAGATCCGCGCGGACCGCGAAGGCCTGGTGGTCGGCGATGTGCTGGTGGAGCCGGGCGACGTCGTCACGAAGGGCCAGGTGCTGGGCAGGCTCGTCTCCGCCACGGGCACTGCCGCCGAGACGGTCCCCGTGCGGGCGCCGGTAGACGGCACGGTGCTCGCCGTCGGGACGACTGTCGGCGCCTATGTCTCGCCCAAGGAGGGCGATCCGCTGTTCCGCATCGCCGAGGGAGGGCAGCTCGAACTGAAGGCGCAGGTATTGCCCACAAGCCTCAGGCAGCTGCACCCGAACCAGGCGGCCAGGCTGCACGTCGTCGGTCTCGGCGATCTCGACGGGCACCTGGTGGCGATCGAGGACGGCGTCGATCCGCAGACGCAGCTCGGCATCCTGCATCTCGGCGTCGACGCGAACCCGAAGCTGCGCGCCGGCCTGTTCGCCCGCGCCGAGATCGACATCGGGCAGCAGTGCGGCCTCGCTGTGCCGCTTTCCGCGCTTCTCTACGGCAGGGAGGGCGCCGTGGTGGGCATCGTGCAGGAGAACCGCGTGGTGATGCGCGCCGTCACCACCGGCCTGCTGCAGGGCAACAGCATCGCCATTCGCGACGGGTTGAGCGAGAACGACGTGGTGATCGCCCGCGCCGGGACCTTCCTGCGCGAGGGCGACCATGTCCGGGCTGTCGAGATGCCTGCGGATGGACCGGCCGAGCGCCTGGCCGGCGACCGCCCGCCGGGATGGCCTTGACGTGCCGATGCCGACGCCCCGGCAAGCTGCAAACCGTCGGCTCGCCCCGTCGTCCCCGGCTGTGGCGGGACGCTCATTGGGAGCGTCATGCGAAGGATAGCGTCATGGGAAGGAGAGCGAAGGCTTGAAGCTGCTCCTCGTCGTCGCCGCCGCCCTCGTCGATGCGGACGGTCGCGTGCTCGTCAGCCAGCGTCCCGAAGGTCGATCCATGGCCGGCCTGTGGGAATTTCCTGGCGGCAAGCTGGAACCGGGGGAACGGCCGGAGCAGGCGCTGGTGCGCGAGCTTGCGGAAGAACTCGGCCTCGCCGTCGGCGAGGCCTGCCTTACCCCTCTGACCTTCGCGGTCCGCGCCTATCCCGAGATGCACCTGCTGATGCCGCTCTATCTCTGCCGGCGCTGGAAAGGCGTGGCGCAGGGGCGGGAAGGGCAGGAGCTGCGCTGGATGCGGCCGTGCGATCTCTCTGCCCTGCAGATGCCGCCGGCCGACCTGCCGCTGATCCCGACGCTGGTCGCCGCGCTCGCTTGAGGCGGGCAATGCCTCTTTCCGCAGGCATCTTGCCAGAGACTGGAACGATTGTGTCTTTTCTTTGTTCTTCTACCCGACGAGTGCCGGCGTCCAAGGGGTGCACCGGATTCTCGACGGGGACGGAAGCGAAGCAGACGGTCGAGCCAGATGTTGAACAAGAAGTTCGTCATGAACGTCCATGAACAGGCCGGTCGCCTGGAGACGCCTCGCGCCGTTGGCTATCGCGTCGGCATGACCTCGCCCGGCATCATCGGCCGCCGCCTCGGCCATCTCTACGAGGTGCCGGACGAGACGCCGCGGCGCTTCGGTGAGCTTCTGCAGGTTCTCGACCAGCGCGTCGACAGCGAGTGAACCTGTAAGCTTCGCTCGGTCAGCCCTTGGCGCGCTCGACGTAGGATCCGTCCTCGGTCTGCACCACGATGCGCGTGCCGGTCTGGATATGCGGCGGCACCATGACGCGGGCACCGTTCGATAGCTTCGCCGGCTTGTAGGACGAGGAGGCGGTTTGCCCCTTCATCGCCGGTTCGGTCTCCATGATCTCCAGCGTTACCCGCGCCGGCAGTTGGATGCCGACCGGCGTGCCGTTGAACATCGACAGCACGCAGACCATGCCTTCCTGAAGATAGACGGCCTGGGTGCCCAGCACCTCGTCGGGCACGATCACCTGATCGTAGGATTCCTGGTTCATGAAGGTGTAGCCGTCGCTGTCCTGGTACAGGTACGAGAAGTTGGAGTCCTCCACGAAGGCGCGCTCGACCTGTTCGGTCGTCTTGTAGCGGTCGGTGGTTTTCACGCCGTCGGAGAGTCGGCGCATGTCGATCTGCGTGGTCGGCGTGCCTTTTCCAGGATGGAACGATTCCGCCGTCAGCACGACGTAAAGCTGCCCGTCGTCGCGCTCGATGATGTTGCCCTTGCGGATCGAACTGGCGATGACTTTCACGGATGAGCCTTTTCGGGAAGTCTGCGAGGCTGGCGGCGGGTTAGCCCTGGCTAGCCAGACGGTCGTCGCCGATCAAGTGAAATCGCGTCCCGCCGGCTACGAGCCATCTGGCCCGAGAAGAAACCATGACGAGAACATGGGACAGCGACGCTACAGCCCTCCGCCCACATCCTCGTCGTCGACGACAGTCACGTCACCCTGAAGATCAGCCGCCACATCTGGAAAAGAACGGCTTCGGCAACATCGACGAGGCCGGCGACGGGATGCGGGCGCTGATCTCCTGGCCAGATTTAACTTCGCATTGGTGATCTCGGACATGAACATGAGCCCGCTGTGCGTCTCAGCCTCCTGATGCGGCCGCGCGGTCGGCCTCGCAGCCCCTCCATATCGATGCGCGTGGCGGCGGGACAGGGCATCCGATCAGAGAGCGCACCAGCGATTTTTCGGGAAACGCGATGCGGTAAAGGAGCTTACGGTATCGCGCCGGATTCGACGTTCCGCGCGATGCCGTAGCTGGCGCGACGATCGGCCCTTGCCGACGGCCATTCGGCTGTGGCAGCGCAGGCGGCATGCCCGCGACTTCCACCTCCGCCGCGCCTCCGCCCTGGCATCGCGAGCGCTTCTCCGCGCGGCTGCCGCGCCTGCAGGCCCGCGCTCGCATCAAGGAGGCCGTGCGATGCTTTTTCCGGGAGCGCGACTTCTTCGAAGTCGAGACGCCGGTGCTGCAGGTGTCGCCCGGCAACGAGACGCATATCTCTGCCTTCGCGACGGCCCTGGTCAGCGCCGACGGCAGCGCTTCCCCGCTCTACCTGCACTCCTCGCCGGAGTTCGCGTGCAAGAAGCTGCTCGCCGCCGGCGTGCCGCGGCTGTTCACCTTCGCGCCGGTCTTCCGTAACCGCGAGCGCGGACGCCTACATAGTCCCGAGTTCACCATGCTCGAGTGGTACCGCGCCGGGGCGAGCCTCGACGAGGTCGCCGACGAGGCGGTCGCCCTGCTGCGCATCGCTGCCGAGGCCGCCGGCGTGACCGAGCTTCGCCACTGCGACCGCACCGCCGACCCCTTCGCCCGGCCGGAGGTGCTCGATATCATGGGCGCCTTCCGCCGCCACGCCGATCTGGCGCTGCCGTTGCCCGACGAGCCCGACGGTTTCGATGAGTTGGCGGAGGCGCTGCGAGTGAGAGGCCTGCGCGTCGCCGCCGACGACACCTGGTCGGACCTGTTCTCGAAGCTGATTTCGGAGGCGGTCGAGCCGCGGCTCGGCCTCGGCCGCCCGACGCTACTCACCCGCTATCCCGCCAGCCAAGCGGCGCTGGCGCGGCTCTGTCCCGACGATCCCCGCTTCGCCCAGCGCTTCGAGCTCTACTGCTGCGGCATCGAGCTGGCCAACGCCTTCCACGAACTCGCCGATGCCGACGAGCAGCGCCGACGCTTCGAGCGTGCCGAGGCCGAGCGCCGGCGCATCTATGGTGAGAGCTACCCGCTCGACGAGGACTTCCTCGCCTGCCTCGCGGTCATGCCCGACAGCTGCGGCATCGCCCTCGGCTTCGACAGGCTTGTGATGCTGGCGACCGGCGCCCCGGATATCGAGGACGTCCTGTGGCTGCCGGTGGCGGGGCCGTCGTGAGGGCCGAAGCCTTCCGCGATCCCGCGGCGCTCGTCGCCCGCGGCCTCATCGCGCCCGCCGCGCTGCCGGCGACCGAGGCCGTGGCCCGGCGCTATGCCGTCG
>CALMRL010000510.1 GCA_937873345.1 uncultured Beijerinckiaceae bacterium
TCTCCTCGCTGTCGGGCGTGGCGCTGCCCGGCGACGCCGTGTTCTTCGGCGAGATCGGCCTGTCCGGCGCGGTTCGCCCGGTCGCCCATGCGCCGGCCAGACTCAAGGAGGCGGCGAAGCTCGGGTTCCACAGCGCGGTGTCGCCCTCGCTCTCCTCGTCCCTCGCGCGCTCCGGCCCTGCCGTGGACGCGGCGGAGACGATGATCGCGGTCTCGGCCTGCGAGCACGTCGGCGACCTCGTCGCCAAGATCGCGTCGGAGAGCGTGGCGGCGGGACGCCGGTCGCCGGACCAGGCCAGCGGGGGTGTGACCGGGAAACACGGATCGGTGGAAGGGCAGGGGCGTGACCGGCGCCGCGCGTGACGCCGCGCCCTGGCTCGACTATAGCTGCGGAACAATCGTGAAGAGGCGGTCCGCCCGGCGGCACCGCTCGCGTCGACGGCCCCCGCCATATCCTGGCCTCCGTGCCGGGACTGGCGGCGGCCTGCAGCCCAAGGTTCGGGAACATGCCCTCCACCCTCGACCTCGGCCTTCTCGCGGTGGTCCTCGTCTCCGCCCTGCTCGCCATGCTGCGCGGCTTCACCCGCGAGGTGCTGGCGATCGCCGCCTGGATCGCGGCCGCCGCGGCGGCGGTGTACCTCTACCCCTACCTTCTCCCGTACATAAAGCCCTACCTCAACAAGGAGCCGTGGGCCTCCATCGCCTCGGCCACCGTGATCTTCTTCGCGGCGCTGATCCTCGTCACCATCATCACCGTCAACCTGTCGGATGCGGTGCTCGACTCCAAGGTCGGCGCGCTCGACCGCTCGCTCGGCTTCATCTTCGGCGCCGCCCGCGGTTTCCTGCTCTGCGTCGTCGCCTTCCTGTTCTTCACCATGCTCGACCCGGTCGACAAGCAGCCCGACTGGGTGCGGAACGCCCGGATGCGCCCCGTGCTGCAGAGCGTCGGCGACGACATGCAGGCGATGCTGCCCCACGACCTCCTGAACAAGCTGGTCAAGCCAAAGGCGGCGGCGCCGACGGAGGAGCCGCCCGCCGAGACCGACACGACCGGCGACAAGGCCGACATCGAGCGGGACTCCCCGGCGCCGTTGCCGCCGACGCGGAATGCCGGTGGCAGGTAGCCGCAATGCACAGCTCAGGGGGGCGGCCGAGTTGGCTTTCTCCCTCCTGCAGAATATGTAGGCCGGACGACGTGAGAACTTCCGGCAAGATGCGGTGCCCGGCTGAATGAGCCCGTGCGACGCCGCTGCCGCGAGGAGCGACCGGATGCCTCAACTCCACGATCCCCTCCAAGCCGCCGATCAGGCGGACCTGATCGAGCATGGGCCGGCAAGGCAGGCTGCCGGCGAGGGGGCCGACATCGACTGGAACGCCGACCGCTTGCGCGAAGAATGCGGCGTGTTCGGCATCTTCGGCCATCCCGACGCCGCCGCGATCACCGCCCTCGGCCTGCATGCCCTGCAGCACCGCGGCCAGGAGGCGGCCGGCATCGTCGCCTTCGACGGCCACCGTTTCAACTCCGAGCGTCGCCTGGGGCTCGTTTCCGACCACTTCTCGAAGGCCTCGACCATCGCTCGACTGCCCGGCACGGCGGCGGTCGGCCACGTCCGCTACTCCACCACCGGCGAGACCATCCTGCGCAACGTGCAGCCCCTGTTCGCCGAGCTTGACACCGGCGGCATCGCGGTCGCTCACAACGGCAACCTGACCAACGGCCTGACGCTGCGCCGTGAACTGATCCGCCAGGGCGCGATCTACCAGTCGACGTCCGACACCGAGGTGATCCTCCACTTGGTCGCCCGCTCGCGCAAGGGCAGGGTGATCGAGCGCTTCATCGAGGCGCTGTTCCAGCTGGAGGGCGCCTATGCTTTGGTGACCCTCTCCAACAAGGCGCTGATCGGCGCGCGCGACCCGCTCGGCATCCGCCCGCTGGTGCTCGGCGAGTTGGATGGGCACTATCTGCTGGCGTCTGAGACCTGCGCCCTGGACATCATCGGCGCCCGCTTCGTCCGCGACATCGAGAACGGCGAGATCGTCGTCATCACCGAGGCGGGGGTACAGAGCCTGCGCCCCTTCGCCCGCGTGCCGGCCCGTCCCTGCATCTTCGAGTACATCTACTTCGCCCGGCCCGATTCGGTGGTGCACGGCCGCTCGGTCTACGAGGTGCGCAAGGCGTTGGGGGCGCAGCTTGCCCGCGAGGCGGCGGCGGATGCCGACATCGTCATTCCGGTGCCGGACTCGGGCGTGCCGGCGGCGATCGGCTATTCCCAGGCTTCTGGCGTGCCGTTCGAGCTGGGCATCATCCGCAACCACTACGTCGGCCGCACCTTCATCCAGCCGACGCAGTCGCATCGCGAGAGCGGCGTGCGGATGAAGCACTCCGCCAACCGCGCCGTGGTCGCGGGCAAGCGCATCGTGCTGCTCGACGACTCGATCGTGCGCGGCACCACCTCGCTGAAGATCGTGCGGATGATGCGCGAGGCCGGCGCCCGCGAGGTGCACTTCCGCATCTCCTCGCCGCCGATCCGCTATCCCGACTACTACGGCATCGACACGCCCGAGCGCGAGAAGCTGCTCGCCGCGACGCATTC
>CALMRL010000511.1 GCA_937873345.1 uncultured Beijerinckiaceae bacterium
GTGCATCCGCGGCCTCGGGCGCACCGCGCCCAACCCCAGCGTCGGCGCGCTGGTGGTGCGTGATGGAGCGATCGTCGGCCGCGGATGCACCGGCGACGGCGGCCGCCCGCACGGCGAGCGCATCGCCCTCGCGCAGGCCGGCGATCTCGCCCGCGGCGCGACCCTCTACGTCACGCTGGAGCCGTGCTCGCACCACGGGCGCACCTCGCCCTGTTGCGAGGCGGTGGTCGCGGCCGGCATCGCGCGGCTCGTATACGCCATCGGCGACGTCAACCCGCTCGTCGCCGGCGCCGGCGCCGCCTATTGCCGCGAACGCGGGCTCGACGTGGTCGCCGGCGTCGGCGCGGCCGAGGCGTCGCGCGACCATCGTGGCCATTCCCTGCGTTTCGCCGCGCACCGCCCGGCCGTGACGCTGAAGCTCGCCGAGACCGCGGACGGCTTCGTCGCCGGCGGCCCCTACGATCCCCGCCTGGTCATCTCCGGCGCCGCCGCGAACGGCGTGGTCCATGTGATGCGGGCGATGCACGATGCGATCCTTATCGGCATCGGCACCGTCCGCGGCGACGATCCCCTGCTCACCGTGCGCCTGCCCGGGATGGCGAGCCGCCCGCTGCGCGTCGTGCTCGACGCGCGGCTGGAGACGCCGATGCGGTCGCGCCTCGTGCAGACCGCCGCGCAGGCGCCGGTCCTGCTGCTGTGCGGCGCCGAGGCGGCGGGCCACGGCGCGGCGCTCGCCGCGACCGAGGGCGTCGAGGTGCAGGCCGTCGACCTCGATGGCTCGGGGCGCGTCGACCTGCCCGCGGCATTGCGACTCCTGGCGGATCGCGGCCTCACCCGCATCTTCTGCGAGGGCGGCCCGACGCTCGCGTCGGCCCTGTTGCGCGCTGGCCTCGCCGACGAGGTGGTGATCCTCACCGCGCCGCGCCCGCTCGCAGGGGAGGGCGTCGCGACCCTCGATGCGGCCGGGCGGGCCGCGCTCGACGACGGATACCGGCTCGTCGGCGAGCGCGACCACGGCGCCGACAGGCTGCGGCACTGGGAGCGGAAGCGCTAGATGTTCACGGGTCTCGTCAGCGACGTCGGCACGATCGAGCGCATCGAGCGTCGCGCAACGCTGCATCGATTGCGGATCGCCAGTTCCTACGCCGCGGAGAGCATCGCCATCGGCGCCTCGATCGCCTGCAACGGACCCTGCTTGACGGTGGTGGCGCGCGAGGCCGCGGCCGGCGGGTCGGTCTTCGACGTCGAGGTCGGCGCCGAGACGCTGAGGTGCACCACCGCCGGCAACTGGCGCGACGGACTGCGCCTCAACCTCGAGCGCTCGTTGCGGATCGGCGACGAACTCGGCGGTCACCTCGTCACCGGCCACGTCGACGGGATCGCGACGATCCTCGACATCGAGGCCTTCGACGGCATGAGCCGCTTCACCCTGCGGGCGCCGGACGACCGTGCCCGCTTCATCGCCGCCAAGGGCTCGGTGGGGCTCGACGGCACCTCGCTCACCGTCAACGAGGTGAAGGGCGACACCTTCTCCGTGCTGCTGATCCCGCACACGCTCGCCGCGACCAATTGGGGGGACCGTCGCTCAGGCGACGGCCTCAACCTCGAAGTGGACCTGATGGCCCGCTACGCCGCGCGCCTCGTCGAAGCGCGCGGCGTCGGCGCTCAGTAGCGCAGCACCACCGCCTTCTGCTTGCCGCCGTCGAGGTCGATCGCCTCCTTGCCTTCGGCCCTGCGGTCCTGGACGGACGCGTCCTCGACAATCTCGACGTCGCGGATGTTCATCGCCGCCGCCTCATCGACCTCCGCGATCGCCAGGATCACGCCGTCGTCGAGGTCCTTGGTCTTCTTGCGGAAGTCACCGAGCTTCATCGTTCCATCTCCCTACCGCATCGGCCGAGGGGCCGGAGCGTGCCGCGCCAACGGCGCCTGCCGCCGAGGGTTTCGCGTTGCGGCAAGGGTTTCCTCACCAAGCGCCGCGACCGATCGGCGCCGGGCCGGCGATTGGCAATTTAGAAACGCTCTAATCTCTTGCGCCCGGAACGGAATGAGTTTAGAAACATTCCAGTCTCGAAGCGCCGGACCGGCGACGACGAAGGAGGGTTTTCATGGCTGCCCATTGCGAGAGCTGCGCGTTCTACGACGATCACAACACCGGCAAGCAGGCCACCGACGAGGGCCTTTGCCGCTTCAACCCGCCCGTGTCGCAGCCGGCCCCCGACGCCCACGGTCTCTGGCCGGTCGTTGGCAAGGAGGATTGGTGCGGTCACTACTCGACCGAAGCCAAGGGCGCGGTGCACGCCTGAGCGGTCGATCGTCGACCGTATCGCCGCTGAACGCGAAGAGGCCCGGTTCGCCGGGCCTTTTTCACGTCTGGAGGATGACGGCGGCACCCCCGCGGCGGACGCGGGTGCCGCAACGGGTCGAGCGCGCTTGCCCGCGCCGCCTGCGCTTGCTAGCCAAGCCCTCCTCCCGTTTCCTCCCGTTGCAGAGGCTCGCGCGCCGATGGCCGAACCGCGCCGCTCCCTTCCGACACCCGTGCAGGCCGGCGGCGCCCGTTTCCTCGTGCTCGAAGCCGTCTTCTACGAGGACGTCGGCGCGATGCTGCGCGCCGGCGCCCTCGCCGCGCTGGAGCGGGCCGGTGCGAGCTGCGAGGTGTTGAGCGTACCGGGCGCGCTCGAGCTGCCGGTCGCCCTCGCCATCGCGCTGGACCGGGGGGCGCTCGAAAGCCGCCGCTACGCCGGCGCGGTGGCGCTCGGTTGCGTGATCCGCGGCGAGACCTACCACTTCGAGGTGGTGTGCAACGAAAGCGCCCGCGCCCTCACCGCGCTCGCCGTCGCCGCCCGCCTGCCGTTCGGCAACGGCGTGCTCACCGTCGAGACCGCGGAGCAGGCGCAGGAGCGAGCCGATCCGCGCCGGGGCGACAAGGGTGGCGACGCCGCGCGCGCGGCGCTCAGCCTGTGGGCGCTCGCCAACGGGCCGCTCAATGGATCTTCGCGTCCGGGGAACGCCGCCTGATGGCCGGTGGCAACGAGCGATCCGCCGCCCGCCTCGCCGCGGTGCAGGCCCTCTATCAGATGGACCTCACCGGCAAGGGGCTGGAGGACATCTTCGCCGAGTTCGAGGCGTACTGGATCGGCGGCGAGATCGAGGGCGAGCGCTACAAGCCGGCTGAGCTGGCCTTCTTCCGCGACATCCTGAAAGGCGTGCTCGCCGACCAGGCGCCGCTCGACCGCGCGATCAACGACAGCCTCGTCGCGGGATGGCCCCTGACCCGCATCGACAGCGTGATGCGCGCGACGCTGCGCGGCGGCGCCTACGAGCTGAAGAAGCGCCGCGACATCCCCGCGCGGGTGGTGATCAAGGAGTACGTCGACGTCGGCGGCGCCTTCTTCGGCCGCGAGGAAAGCGGCATGATCAACGCCGTTCTCGACGGGCTGGCGCGCTCGTATCGCGCCAAGGAGTTCGACGGCGCTCCTTCGTAGGCGCTCAGGCGAAGCGCCCGGCGTCCTCCGCGGCGCGGAACAGGGCGCGGGCCTTGTTGCGGCACTCCTGCAGCTCGGATCGAGGATCGGAGTCGTAGACGATGCCGGCGCCGGCCTGCACGTGCATAGTGCCGTCCTTCACCACCGCCGTGCGCAGCACGATGCAGGTGTCCATCTCGCCGCCGGCGCCGAAGTAGCCGATGCAGCCGGCATAGGTGCCGCGCTTGTCGGTTTCCAGCTCGTCGATGATCTCCATTGCCCGGACCTTCGGCGCCCCCGACACCGTGCCGGCGGGAAAGCCGGCGCAGAGCGCGTCGATGGTGTCGCGCGCGGGGTCGAGCGCTCCTTCCACGTTCGAGACGATGTGCATGACGTGGCTGTAGCGCTCGATCGCGAAGCGCTCGGTGACCTCCACCGTGCCGATCCGTGAGACGCGGCCGACGTCGTTGCGGCCGAGGTCGAGCAGCATCAGGTGCTCGGCGCATTCCTTCTCGTCGGCGAGCAAGTCGGCGGCGAGCGAGGCGTCCTCCGCCGGCGCGGTGACGATCCGCCCGATCGCCGGGCTGCTGATGCTCGCCGCGCTGCAGAACGTGGACGTGATCGTCGGGCGCCACCAGTTCAGCGGCGACTCCGCGGGGTCGTATGCCGCCGCGGCGGTGGCCGC
>CALMRL010000512.1 GCA_937873345.1 uncultured Beijerinckiaceae bacterium
CAGCTTGGTCTTGGGCGAGGCCGGCGACGAAGGCTCCAGCGCCGGCGAGATCAGCCGGGCGTCCGGCTCCTCGAAGGTCGACTGCTCCTGGGCGAGCTTGGCGCGGTTGAGGAAGTTCTCGAACAGCGCCCGGTTCGCCATGTTGGTTCGCTCGAGCTCGCGCAGCTTGACGCCGACGTCATCGGGGCCGGCGCTGCCGGTCAGGCTGGCGATCGTCCTGCGCAGCGCCGCCTCGCGCGCGGCGGCGACCTCGTAGTCGTTGCGCGACGCCGTCACCAGCCGGCGGATCTCCACCGCCACGGCGCGGTCGAGGCCGCTCTTCTGCGCCCTGATCTGCGCGATGGCGGGGTAGGCGGGGCCGTAGGTCGCCGACAGGTCGGACTCGCGGCGCAGGAGGTCGGCCTGCTGCGAGCGCAGCGCCACCACGACAGCTGAGCGCACCACCTCGGGCAGCGTGTCCACCGCGCCGCCGCCGTCGCGGAAGCGCGCCGCCTGCTGCGTGCGGGCGAGCTTCTCCGCCGTGTCCGCGGCGGCCAGCGCCAGCTGCTGGTCGAGGTCCTTCAGCTGCTGCTCGGAGACGTTGACCTGGCTGTCGGTGGTCGTCGCCAGCAGGTCGTGCGCCTTGCGGAAGTCGGCCACCGCGCGCTCGGACTGGCGCACCTGCTCGCGCAGGCTGCCGAGGCGCTCCTCGAAGAAGGCCGCCGCCTGCTGCACCGAGCGGGCGTGCACGTCGACGCGGTCCTCGACGAAGGCCTGGGCGAGCGCGTCGGCGAGCCGCGTCGCCTTGGCGGGATCTCGCGAGGAGACGGCGACCGAGAGCACGTAGCTCTTCGCGATGCGGGTCACCTCGACGTGGTTGAAGAGGCGCACGATCACCGGCGCCAGCCGGGGATCGATGCCGTCGAGCGTCGGCCCGACGTCCGGCTGCGGCCTCGCCGGACGGAGGAGCCGCATCAGGCGCGACAGCAGGCCGGGCCTGGCTGAGGCCGCGCACTCGGGGTCCCCCGCGAGGTGCTCCTTGCCGATCACCTTGGCGAGCAGCCGCGTCGAGGTGAGGATGGAGATCTGCGAGTCGACGATCGAGGAGTCGAGCGCCGCGTCGGGCTGCACCGTCTCCTGGCCGAAGGCGTGCGCGCGATGGGGGTCGAGCAGGATCTGCGTGGTCGCGGTGTACACCGGGGTCGTCGCCAGACAGGCGGCGAGGGCGAGGGCGGCGCAGCCCGCGGCGACCGCGAGCACCAGTCGCCAGCGCCGGGCGAGGAAGCGGCGCACCTCGCCGAAATCGATGCCGTCGGGGTCTCGCCCATCGCGATCGGACGGCTCGACGCCGGGATGGTCGAGGGGTACGGCCCCGCCTTGCCCCTCTACGCTCCTGCTCGGCACCGTTCGCGCCATCGCCGTCTCGCACTCGCCGTCCCGCACCAGCCGCGGCGGCGGGTCGCGGAGGCCAAGCTAGGACGGCAGGCTTAAGATTCCGCTTCGGGGACGGGCAACGCGGCGGCGTCGCCGGCGAGCGCGTCCGTCCCTTGGGGCGCGGCGGAGCTTACGGGCGCTTCTCGTAGGCGCTGATCGACCGGATGTACATGAACGACGGGTTCGGTGTCCCGTCGGTCGGCCAGCCCGAGCCCAGCGCCAGGTTGGCGAGCATCATCAGGGGCTGCCGGTCCTCGGGGCGCGTCGGCGTGCGCCACACCTCGCGGCGGTTGAAGAAGAAGGTGATCCAGTCGTGGTCGACCGCGACGCCGTAGCGGTTGAAGCCCTCGACCGCGCTGCCGTCGGGGATCGCCACGAGCTTGCCGTCGCCGAACGCCTCGCGGCCGTCGACGTAAGCGTGGACGTTGGCGTGGTACGAGGCGGTGGCGTTGCCGTAGTATTCGAAGACGTCGATCTCGGCGTTGGGCGAGGCGTCGACGCTCGACAGCCAGAAGGCCGGCCAGGTCCCCGTCCCCGGCGGAAGCTTGGTGTCGATCTCGAAGTAGCCGTAGCGCTGCGCGAAGCCTGACGCCGCGGCGCCCCGCTGGTCGCGCGAGGCGCTCAGGCCCGAGCGCCAGTGCCCGGTGGCGTCCTTGCGCGCCTCGATGCGCAGCATGCGGCTCGCGGTCTGGAAGGGGAAGCCCGGCTCGGGGTCGGCGAAGGCGGCGTCGCCGAAGTCGCCGTGCCAGGGCGTGTGCGCGATCCAGCGGGTGCCGGGTCCCCAGGCCGAGACGTCGAGGTGCTCGAAGTCCTCGAAGAAGGTGCGGCGGTACTGCGAAAGGTCGAGCGCGCCCCGCTCGGCGCCGGGCGGAGCCTCGGCGGAGACGTCGAGCAGCCGGTCGCCCAGCGCCAGGGTGGCGAACAGGCCGACGCTGACCAGGGCGGCGAGGGTGAGGCGATGGACCATGGCGCGACCCCGGCTGGAGCGATGTCGCCGGGGTGGAGCAGGGGCCGTGCCCGTGGGGCGGCCTCGACGCC
>CALMRL010000513.1 GCA_937873345.1 uncultured Beijerinckiaceae bacterium
CTGATCTCCTACAGGGGCGAGAGCCACTCGCCCCTGTAGGAGATCAGGATCGGCCGGTCGTTGGCGATCACCTCGGAGAACAGCGACACGGTGAAGATCACGGCGAAGGCGATCGCCGACCAGAAGCCGCGGCGGTGGCGGCGGAAGACGGCGAGGCGGCGGCGGTTGATCGGCGTCAGGCGCCCGCCCCGCGCCGCCCTGCCCTCGAGTCCCGGCTCGACGTCGGGCGCGGCGGTCGGCAGGTCGCTCGGCGCCCAATCCGGGGCGACCTGCCCGGCCTCGTTCCCGCCAGCGTGTTCGGGCGCTTCGATCGGCACGGGCTCGATCTCCGCGCTCACGCCCTCTTCTCGAAGTCGATGCGCGGGTCGATCACGGTGTAGAGCAGGTCGGAGACGAGGTTCACCACGAGCCCGATCAGCGCGAAGATGTAGATGTTGGCGAAGACGATGGGGTAGTCGCGGTTGATCACGGCGTCGTAGGACATGCGGCCCAGGCCATCGAGCGAGAAGATCGTCTCGACGAGCAGCGACCCGGTGAAGAAGGCGCCGACGAAGGCCGAGGGGAAGCCGGCGACCACGATCATCATCGAGTTGCGGAACAGGTGGCCGTAGAGGACGCGCCGCTCGTCGAGCCCCTTCATCCGGGCGGTCAGCACGTACTGCTTGTTGATCTCGTCGAGGAAGGCGTTCTTGGTCAGCGCCGTCACGGTAGCGAAGGAGCCGAGCGTCAGCGCCGTCACCGGCATCGCGACGTGCCAAAGGTAGTCGCCGACCTTGCCGAGCACCGAGAGCTGCGCGAAGTCATCGGACGTCAGCCCGCGCTGCGGGAACAGCGGCAGGTTGGCCGAGCAGAACAGCGTCGCCAACAGCACCGCCCACAGGAACGAGGGGATGGCGAAGCCCGTCGACACGGCGAGCGATGTCGCGAGGTCGAAGCGCGAGCCGTCGCGCACCGCCTTGCGGATGCCGAGCGGGATCGAGATGAGGTAGGACAGCAGCGTCATCCACAAGCCCAGCGAGATCGACACCGGCAGGCGCTGGCGGATGAGGGTGGAGACGGGAATCTGCGAGAACAGCGATCGCCCCATGTCGAAGGTGGCATCGCCCTTCAGCAGCAGCAGGAAGCGCTGCCAAGCCGGCTTGTCGTAGCCGAACTGCCGCTCGATCTCGGCGCGGATGCCGGGATCGAAGCCGCTGAGCCCGCGGGCACGCGTGTCGCCGCCGCTGGCGTTCGCCGATCCGACGTCGCCGCCGCTGCCGCCGGCCCCCTGGATCTGCGCCACCATGCGGTCGACGGGGCCGCCGGGCACGAAGGAGGAGATGGCGAAGGTGACGAACACGACGCCGACGATGGTCGGCACCATCAGCAGCAGCCGGCGCAGGACGTAGGCGGCCATTCCCTATCCCGCCCGCAGCGCCGTCTTCTTCGCCTTCTCCTCATCATACCACCAGGTCGAAACGGCGTTGAGCCCGTACTTGCCCGGCTGCTTCGGGCGGCCGAACAGGTCCCAGTAGGCGACGGTGTGGCCGCTCTTGTTCCACATCGGCACCCAGTAGAAGGCGACGCGCAGCACCCTGTCGATGCAGCGGCACAGGGTGGTCAGCGTTTCGCGGTCGGCGGCGACGATCGCCTTCGCGATCAGGGCGTCGAGCACCGGGTCATGGATGCCGCAGAGATTGCGCGAGGAGGGCACGTTGGCCGCCTCCGAGCCGAACACGTCGCGCATCGAGGCGCCCGGCGTGGTGCCGAAGCCGAAGCGCTGCACCACGATGTCGAAGTCGAAGCTGTCGGTGCGCTGCTTGTACTGCGCGGGATCGATGACGCGCACCTCCGCCGCGATGCCGAGCAGCTTCAGGTTGCGGATGAAGGGCAGCGTGTGCGGGTTGAGGGTCGGGTCGCTGTCGAGGAACTCGATGGTGAAGGGCGAGCCGTCCGGCAGCGCGAGGCTCTGGCCCTGGCGCTTGCACCCCGCCGCGAGCAGGAGGTCGAGGCCGCGGCGCAGAAGGGCGCGGTCCGAACCCGAGCCGTCGCTCTCGGGTGGTCGCGGCACCTCGCCGAAGACCGCCGCCGGAAGCTTGTCGCGGAACGGCTCCAGCACCTTCAGCTCATCGGGCGAGGGCGTGCCGGTCGCCGCCATCGGCGAGTTCTGGAAGTAGGACACGGTGCGCCCATAGGCGCCGTACATGATGGTGGCGTTGGTCCACTTGAAGTCGAAGGCGTAGGACAACGCCTCGCGCACCCGCGGGTCGCTGAACTTCGGGCGCCGGGTGTTCATGAACCACCCCTGCGTGCCGCTGGGATAGTCGTCGGGCAGGAACTGCTTGAGGACGCGGCCTTCGCGCACGGCGGGGAAGTCGTACCCCGTCGCCCACAGCCGCGAGGTGAACTCCTCGTGGAAGGTGAAGGCGCCGGTCTTGAAGCCCTCGAAGGCGAGGGAGCGGTCGGCGTAGTACTCGTAGCGGACCACGTCGAAGTTCGCCGTGCCGCGGTTGATCGGCAGGTCGCGGCCCCAGTAGTCGGGGACGCGCTGCATCGCGATGAACTTGCCCTGCGTGAACGGCCCGACCCTGTAGGCGCCGGAGCCGAGCGGCGGCTCCAGGCTGACGGCGTCGAAGGGCACCCGCGCGTAATAGGCGGCGGAGAAGATCGGCAGGCCGGCGATGTAGAGGATCAGGTCGCGCGGGTGGTCCGGCTTCAGCCTGACGACGACCGTCTCGTCGCCATCGGCCTCGATCGCGTCGAGACCGTGGCGCAACGGAATCCAGTAGGTGGGATGGCCGTGGTCGCGCAGCACCTCGACCGAGAACTTGACGTCGTGGGCGGTGAGCCGCGAGCCGTCGTGGAAGCGCGCCTCGGGGCGCAACAGGAAGCGGTATGTGTTCCGATCGTCGGAGACCTCGACGCCGTTCGCCACCAGCCCGTAGAGCGCGTCGGGCTCGTCGGCCGAGCCGGCCATCAGGCTGTCGAAGCTCGCGGCGACGCCCGCCGCGCCGTCGCCGCGCAGGTTGAAGATGTTCAAGGTGTCGAAGGTCTGGAAGTTCTGGTTGCCGGTGGTGCCGGTGATCTGCAACCGGACTTCGCCGCCCTTCGGCGCCGCGGGATCGACATAGGGCAGGTGCGCGAAATCGGCCGGCAGGGCGAGGTCGCCGAAGATCGATAGGCCATGCCGTAGGCCGGCCGCGGCATCACCGGCCGCGACGCTCCCCGCCCCGACCTGCTCCCCCTCGACCTGTCCGACCCCGGCGGCGAGAGCGGGCGCTCGCAGTATCGGCGCGGCGGCCGCGGCGAGGCCAAGGCGCAATGCTCCGCGCCGGGTCGTGCCGAGCGCCCCTGTCGGCGGCGGGAACGGGCGGTGCTCGGTCGGGATGATCATCCGGGAACTCCCTGTCGTGCAACGGGACGGCCCGCGCCACCCCATGCGACCGGCCCACGCCCCTCTCCTGTATGGGCCGTCCTAGTGCACGTCCCCCGGCGTCGGGGCGCTGTAGGGCTCAGGCCCCTTGTCGCTCCCCTTGTCGTCCTCGGGCGAGGTGAGGGAGGGCGGCGCAGTGCTCTCCTTGGCGAGCTGCTGCGGGGGCTGCTCGCCCGGCGCGTCGATCGGGTCGGCGGCGTGGTAGGGCTCCGGGCCGGCCTCGCCGGCAGGGGAAGCCGCGGCGACAGGCGCGGCGGACGGCATCGCCGCCTGCTGCGAAGGCGCTTCCAAGGCCGAGTGCTGATCCCCAGCCGGCTTGCTGGCATCGGCCTTGCCGCCATCAGCCTTGTCAGCATTGCCCTTGTCAGCACCGCTTTTGCCGCCGTCGGGCTCATCCGGCGTCGGCGCCGGCTGCGACATGCCGGGACGCGCCTCGTCAGGCGTGTGCGGGGCGGCGCTGGCGCTGCTCGCCTCCGGCACCTGCGGCACCGGCTGCGGTGCGCCGGGCTTGTTCGGTGGCGCCGGCGGCCTCTGGTCGCCGGGCTTGGCAGCGGCCGACATG
>CALMRL010000514.1 GCA_937873345.1 uncultured Beijerinckiaceae bacterium
GGCGTCATCAAGGCAGCGGTCGCCTGCGTCCGTGACATGGCGACCTTCGAGCAGGCCGGCGTCGCCGGCCCGGTCTGAAGCGCGTCCCGTAGGGGATGCCGGTGCAGCGGAATGAAGCAACCCGATGCGCGGAGAGCCTACCGTCCACCAGCGCCGGGGATACCGCCGGCGGGGCCGCCCGTCGCGGTCTGCTTCGCGTCGGGATAGAGTTCCTCCGTCACGCCCGGCTCGAACTGCGCCTCCAGTCCGCGGCGCAGCACGATGGCTCCCGGTCCGTTGTAGTTGCTGTAAGTGCCGGGCGACGGGATCTGGGCGGCGCCGGCGTTGAAGCTGTTGCCGTTCAGCGTCGCGCCGGCCGCGGCCGAGGTGGGGCCACGATAGCCATAGCCATCATCGTAGCCGTAGCCGGGATAGCCATTGCCGCGCGGGGCGTAGCCGTAGCCTGAGGCGTGCACGGCGCGGCGGGCGTGGTGGTGGCGCAGCGCCGCCGCCGAGGCGGTGAGCGGGAGCGCCATCGCGCAGGAGGCGCCGAGCAGGATCGTCGAGATGATCTTCATGAGAATATCCGGTTGAGGCCGAACCCGCGCGGGCGAGTCGGCGTGCCTGGACATTCATGTAGGGTTGTGCCGTCCCGTTTCCGCACGATGCGACGCGTCTGTGCGACCCTCGTTCGTTCAAATCGACGCGACGAGATGGAGAGCATCGGAGCGAAAAGAGCGTCTGCGGTTTTCGAAAGACCCGATGCGGCACGAGAGGCTCACATCCCTCCGCCGAATCCTGAAAAGCCGGCGGCCGGGACGCCGCTTGCGGACTGCTTGCGATCAGGCGACCGCGCCTTAACCGCAACGGGTCCGTACTGCCTTGCGAGGCCGCGCCCCGGCGCGGTCGATCGCACCCTCCTGTAGCCATCGTGAGCGCGGAGCAGAGGCACCTGCGCGGCGTGCAGGAAATGGTGATGGGCCGGCCGCGCCGAGGTCGCCGCGGCCGATGCGGCGAGAAGGGCCGCGGAGGTGAGCAGGAGAACGGTTCTCAAGGGCGCAAACCTTCGATGGGCCGCCGGGGGTGGCCGCGGCCACCCGCAGATATAGGGCAGCGAAACGCGGCGGCACGCTCCCGCATCGAGGGAGAACTCTCCTCAGGGTTGCCCCACCGCGCCTTCGCCGAGGACGAGGCGCCGAGCCTCGTCGTGCATCGCCGAACGGGAGGCGTCGTCGAGGTAGGGCATGTGGCCACCGCCGTAGACAGCCAACCGCAAGCGCTCGGGGTCACCATAGGCCGGCAGCTGGTCGATCAGCAGTTTCGAGGCGTAGTACGGCGTCACCTGGTCGGTGACGCCGTGCATCACGATCGCGCGGAAGCGAGGGTCGAGCGAGAGGAGGCGGGCGAGGTCGCCCATCGCCTCGGGCTGGTGGCGCGCGCCGCCCCAGTCCCAGTGCGCGTTGACGCTCATGTTGAGGATCTCGTAGCGCGCCTGCACCGGCCAGCCGAGGCGCCCGGCGGTCAGCTCGGCCATCGCCGTCGCCATCGGCACCTTCAAGGCGTCGAGGATCGGGTCGGCGTGGTGGCTGAAGCCGTCGAAGGGCTCGGGGTCGAAGCCGGTGACGTTGCTGTCGTAGGCCGACGCGATGCGGCCGGCGTCGCGGTTCTTCTCGCGCGTCAGGGCGGAGGCGTCGACCCGGCCGCCGAGGCGCTGCACGAAGCGCCGGTCGAGCCCGGTCAAGCCAGCCACGGCCTCGCTCATCCGCGCCACGGCGGCGGGGTCGCGAAGGCCGCGGGTGAGGTCGACGAGGTAGGGGCCTGACGCATAGGCCTCGACATCGG
>CALMRL010000515.1 GCA_937873345.1 uncultured Beijerinckiaceae bacterium
GCTGAGGAGTTCGCCGGCGCGGTCCGCGCCCGCCACACCTGCGCGCAGACCAGAGGGATGCCGCAGGCCAGCGCCTCGAAGACGCGGATCGTCGGGATGCCGGGCAGCGCCTCGACGTAGAAGCGGCGCGGCACGTGGACGGTGGCGAGGTGCTCGGCAAAGACTGCCGGCGCCGCGGCGTTGGCGAGCCAGCCGCGGTAGCGGGCGCCGGACTCGCTCAACATTGCCAAGGCTTCAGGGGGATAGCGCACGCCGTAGACGTCGAGCGGCAGGCCGGCCCGGCGGGCAGCACCGAGAAGGAAACGCTCGAGTTCCGCCGTGCGCTCGCCGTCGCCCCAGTTGCCGATCCAGACGAGCCCATGCCGCTCGCCCTCCCGCGTCGGAGGGTGGAACAGCCGGATGTCCGCCGCCTCGTGCCAGACGTCGACGCGGCCGGGGAAGCCGCGGCGGCGGTAGCCGTCGGCGAGCGAGCGGCCGAAGGCGAGCACGCCGTCGTAGGCGGCGAGGTCGAAGCGGTCGATCTCGTGCGGCGCGCTCACCGCGCGGTGGTGGGTGTCGTGGAACAGCAGCGGCGCGGGGTGGCCGGCAGAGCGCAGCCGCCCGAGCGCGGCGACGAGCGCCGGCTCGTTCCACTCGTGCACCAGCACGAGGTCCGCGCCCTCGACCAGCGCGGCGAGACCGGGCCCATCGAGGTCGAGGGCTTCGCCGTAGGTGCGGGGACGAAGCTCGGGATAGGCGGAGCGGAAGGCGGCGAGCCCGTCCTCCCCGGCATCGCGCAACAGGTTGTCGAGGCTCCACGGGTGCTCGGGCTCGTAGGCAACGACGTCGTGGCCGAGCGCGATCAGCTCGCGCAGCACGCCGCGCAGGAAATGCGCGTTGCCGTGGTTCCAGCACGAGCGCAGCGAGTGGGTGAAGGCGACGATCCTCACGCGACGGCGGCCGGGACGGCCGCGAACGGTCGGACGAGCAGGGCGGCGTGGATGCCGAGCGTGGCGGTGACCATCGCCTCCGCGGTGTACCGGGACGAGCGGTCTCGCGCTGCGGCGGAGAGCGCAGCGCGGCGCGGGGGGTCGGCGATCAGCGCGCGCAGCGCGGCTGCCCAGGCGCCGGCGTCGCGAGGTTCGACGAAGACGGCCGCACCGTCCCACAGCTCGCGAAAGGTCGCGATGTCGGCGAGCAC
>CALMRL010000516.1 GCA_937873345.1 uncultured Beijerinckiaceae bacterium
TCACCCGCACCTTCCGGCGCCACCGCGGGACGACGCCGGCGAAGGCGAGGCAGGAAAAGCCCGGCTCGGTCGGCAGCGACGGCGGCGCGGCGGCGCGCCAGTCCTCGACCGTGAAGCCGGTGACGATCACCACATAGTCGGTCGTCTCGCGCGGTAGCCCGCCATCACCGGCGAGGAAACGGCCGAGCCGGCCCGGCCCGGCATTGTAGGCCGCCGCCGCCAGTCCGAGGTTGCCGAAGCGCGTCCGCAGCTCCTTGAGATAGGCGGCCGACTCGTCGAGGGCCCGCGTCGGCTCGTAGGGATCGAGTAGACCGCGCTCGGCGGCGGTCGCCGGCATGAACTGCGCGACGCCCTGCGCCCCTGCGGGCGAGCGGGCCAGGGGATCGAAACGGCTCTCCTGCCAGATCAGCCGCGCGAAGAAGGGGAAGGGCAGGTCGTGGCGCGTCGCGGCCGCCTCCAGCGCGGCACACAGGGTCGGTCGTGCCGGCGCTTCGGTGCGCGCGGCGGAAGCTGCCACCAGAAGCGCCAGCGCTGCCAGAGCGTAAAGGCGGATCAGCCGCTAGCGCCCCTGCTTCGCCTGCCAGGCGCGCAGGGTCGCCAGCGCATTGCGGATGTGTGGCTCGGCGTCGCCGTCCTTCAGCATCGACAGGATGGTACCGTCGGGCGCAACCACGAAAGAGACGCGTTGCGCGAAACCGTATCTCGTGCCGGGGATGGCAAGCGCCACGTCGTATTGCCGCGCCACGGCGAGCTTCGGGTCCGCGCCGACGGGGAAGGTGTCGCGGCACTCCTTGGCTGAGAACGCGCGCTGCGTGGCGATGTCATCGGCGGACAGGCCGATCACGCTCGCGCCCAGCTTCGTGAACTCCGGCATTGCCTCGGCGAAGTCGTGCGCCTCGACCGTGCAGACGCTGGTGAAGCTCTTTGGGTAGAAGTAGACGACCACCGGACCCTTCTTCAGCGCCGAGGCGAGATCGAAGGTGAAGTCGCGCCCGCCCTGAGCGGCCTCGACGGAAAAGGTCGGCGCCGGAACACCGGTCGGGAGGGCCGCGAAGGCGGGTGAGGCGGCGAGCAGCGCGGCAAGCAGGGTCGCGAACTTCAAGGCGTGGACTCCGGGTCGGTCGCCGCCATTCCCTTGGCGGCGAGCCAGTCTGCGAGGATGGCGTTCACCGTCTCCGGCTCGTCCTGCTGCACCCAGTGCGAGGCGTCGGGCAGGCGGCGCAGGGTGAAGTCCTCCACCAGGCCGTCATAGCCTTCCGTCAGCTCCAGGCCCAGGGCCGTGTCGTGCTCGCCCCAGACCATCAGCGTCGGCACGGCGATCGGCTTGATCGGACCATCGCGCAGGAAGCCGGCGACGTTGGCGCGGTAGTAGTTCAGCATCGCCGTCATCGCACCGGGTTCGCAGGCGTTGGCGCGGTAGCGGTCGAGCACCTCGCGGGGGAAGGCCGATGGGTTGCGCGACATGCCCGTGAAGGCGCGCTCCACGGCGCGGCCGCCGCCTGCGGTGAGCAGGGCTTCGGGCAGCAGCGGCAACTGGAAGAGGGCGACGTACCAGGAGCGCCGCCGCTGGGCCCAGGAGGTCCTGAGCACGCGGCGGAAGACGTTTGGATGCGGCACGTTCATCACCACCAGCCCGTCGAGGGGGCGGGCTTGGCCGATCGCGAAGGCCCAGGCGATCGCGGCGCCCCAGTCATGGCCGATGAGCAGGCGGCGTCGCGCGCCGAGGGCGTCGAACAGCGCGGCGGCGTCCTCGACGAGGTGAGGGATGGCGTAGGCCGAGCGCTCGCGCGGCCGGCTCGACTGGCCGTAGCCGCGCAGGTCCGGCGCCACCGCGCGCCAGCCGAGCGCAGCCAGCGCCGGCAGTTGATGACGCCAGGAGATGCGCGCCTCGGGAAAGCCGTGCAGCAGCAGGGCGATGTCGTCGCCGCTGCCGCACTCGTCGCAGCTGAAGTCGAGGCCGTTGGCGTGGAGGATGAGAGGCGTCGGGGCGGTCATGAGCTCAACTCGCTGTGCAGCTTGGATCGAGCGTCTCGATCCCGGCGCATAAACCGCGATCATTCGACCAGCCGAGTGACCAGGCAGCATGAGTGATGCTTGATGCGCGGGTCATTCGCGGAGGAAACGATGGCTCTCGATAAGCTGCTGAACGATCCGGTGACGGCGACGCAGCAGACGCTCGAGAAGATTTTCAGCGACGACTACGATTTCACCATACCGCCATATCAGCGACCTTACGAGTGGGCCGAGACGGATGCGCTGACCTTGCTTGCGGACGTAAGCAAGGCCTGCACGGCCGCCTACGACGCGCATCGGCAGGAGACCTATTTCCTCGGAAGTATCGTCCTCATCAAGAAACCGGAAATCCCGGCCTGCGAGATCGTCGACGGCCAGCTGCGCATCACGACGCTGACGATCCTGCTGGCTGCCATGAAAGACTTGGATCGCATCCGCACGGGTGCCGCCCGCAGGACCGAGACAGCCTCCGCCGGCTTGCCGATCAAGCGTCCGTTCCGCGCAGTTCGCCTGAAGATTGCCTAGCACTACTTGGGCATTTCGGGATCAGAGGGCAGCCTGAAGCGCTGTTGGCA
>CALMRL010000517.1 GCA_937873345.1 uncultured Beijerinckiaceae bacterium
CCCCAAAATTATGCGGCCCCATCTCGCTGTCCGTCGGCTTGTGCGGCCTATTGGATGGCACGTTGGCGCTTGCCCCGTACTTGCGCGGCCCGGCGTACCCGCCCGACGCGTCGTCCACCGCGCGCTGGCTCGCCTCGGGGTCGGCGGCGATCGTCAGCTCCACCGCCTGTAGCCGCTTGACCTCGTCGCGCAGCCGGGCCGCCTCCTCGAAGGCGAGGTTCGCCGCCGCCTCGCGCATCCGCTTCTCCAGGTCGGCCAGCGTCGCCTTGAAGTTGTGGCCCATGCCGGGCTCCGCCATCCCGGCGTCCACGGTGACGTGGTCGCCCTCGTAGACCGAGCCGAGGATGTCCTGGATGTCGCGGCGGATCGAGGAGGGGGTGATGCCATGCTCGACGTTGTACGCCTCCTGCTTCTCGCGGCGGCGCGCCGTCTCGGCCATCGCGCGCGCCATCGAGCCCGTCACCGCGTCGGCGTAGAGCACCACGCGCCCGTCGACGTTGCGCGCGGCGCGGCCGATCGTCTGCACGAGGCTGGTCTCGGAGCGCAGGAACCCCTCCTTGTCGGCGTCGAGGATCGCCACCAGCCCGCACTCGGGGATGTCGAGCCCCTCGCGCAGCAGGTTGATGCCGATCAGGGCGTCGAAGGCGCCCAACCGCAGGTCGCGGATGATCTCGATGCGCTCGATGGTGTCGATGTCGCTGTGCATGTAGCGCACCCGGACGCCGGCCTCGTGCAGGTACTCGGTGAGGTCTTCGGCCATCCGCTTGGTGAGCACGGTGACGAGGCTGCGGTAGCCGGCGGCGGAGCACTGGCGCACCTCGTCGAGGAGGTCGTCGACCTGCGCCTTGGCCGGGCGCACCTCGACGGGCGGGTCGATCAGGCCGGTGGGGCGGATCACCTGCTCGGTGAAGACGCCGCCGCTGCGCTCCATCTCCCAGGAGCCGGGCGTCGCCGAGACGTGCACCGTCATCGGCCGCATCGCCTCCCACTCCTCGAAGCGCAAGGGGCGGTTGTCCATGCAGGATGGCAGGCGAAAGCCGTACTCCGCCAGCGTCGCCTTGCGGCGGAAGTCGCCGCGGTACATGCCGCCGATCTGCGGCACGGTGACGTGGCTCTCGTCGGTGAACACCAGCGCGTCGTCGGGCAGGTACTCGAAGAGGGTCGGCGGCGGCTCGCCCGGCTTGCGGCCGGTGAGGTAGCGCGAGTAGTTCTCGATGCCGGCGCACGAGCCCGTCGCCTCCAGCATCTCGATGTCGAACAGCGTGCGCTGCTCCAGCCGCTGCGCCTCAAGCAGCCGCCCGGCGGCGTAGAGCGCCTCCAGCCGCTGCTTCAGCTCGCCCTTGATGCCCTTGATCGACTGGATCAGGGTCGGGCGCGGCGTGACGTAGTGCGAGTTGGCGTAGATCTTGACGAAGGCGAGGTCCTGCTGCTTGCGCCCGGTGAGCGGGTCGAACTCGACGATCGACTCGATCTCGTCGCCGAAGAAGGACAGCCGCCACGCCCGGTCCTCGTAGTGCGCCGGGAACAGCTCGACGGTGTCGCCGCGCACCCGGAAGACGCCGCGGGAAAAATCGCCGGCGGAGCGCTTGTACTGCAGCGCCACGAGGTCGGCGATGAGCTGGCGCTGGCTGATCGTCTCGCCGGCCTTCACCGTGAAGGTCATCGCGGTGTAGGTCTCGACCGAGCCGATGCCGTAGATGCAGGACACGGAGGCGACGATGATCACGTCGTCCCTTTCGAGCAGGGACCTCGTCGCGGCATGGCGCATCCGGTCGATCTGCTCGTTGATGGACGATTCCTTCTCGATGTAGGTGTCGGTGCGCGGCACGTAGGCCTCGGGCTGGTAGTAGTCGTAGTACGAGACGAAGTACTCCACCGCATTGTTAGGGAAGAAGCTCTTGAACTCGCCGTAGAGCTGCGCCGCCAGCGTCTTGTTGGGCGCCAGCACCAGCGCCGGGCGGTTGGTGCGCGCGATCACCTGCGCCATCGTGAAGGTCTTGCCCGAGCCGGTGACGCCGAGCAGCACTTGATCACGCTCGTGCCGTCCGACGCCGGCCACCAGCTCGGCGATCGCGGTGGGCTGGTCGCCGGCCGGCGTGTACTCCGACACGAGATCGAAGCGGATGCCGCCCTCGCTCTTGTCCGGCCGCGACGGGCGGTGCGGCCGCCACGCCTCGCCGGCGCGGATGTTGGGGTCGCCGGCCTCCAGCAGCGCCTGCAGGCTGTGGGCGGTGGCGTTGGCGCCGCTCATGCCGAAGGGATGCGCGGCGGACGGCCCCTTCAGGATCGCGCGGTAGTCGAAGG
>CALMRL010000518.1 GCA_937873345.1 uncultured Beijerinckiaceae bacterium
GGCGACACCTTCGCGGCGCTGTCTTCCAGCTCCGGCGCGACGCCCATCTCAGCGAAGTACTCCACCTCGCGGCGCTCCGTCGCCCGTGCGGACCGCTCGACCTCGCCATCTGTCCTCCCGCCGTCGTCGACGCTGCGGAAGGTGTGGATGCCGATCCGCGATCCCTCCGGCAGCACCCGCCGCGTGCCGGCGGCGAACAGCGCGACGCAGGCGCTGGCGCAGTCCGCCGGCACGATGCGGCCGCCGCGCAGCGCGCCGACCTCGGTGGCGAGCCCGTGCCGGCGGATGATCCGGCCCATCACCGCGGCGTTGCCGAGGTCGCCGCCGGGGCTGTCGAGGAGGAGGGTGTCCCCGGACCCCAGGCCGTACCGCGCGATCGCCTCGCGCAGCTCGACGATGGCGTCGCCGCCGATCGTGCCGCCGAGCGACACCACGCGGTGCCCGCCGACCTGCTCCCTGTAGAGATCGAACCGCAGTTGCGATGCGTCGAGCCTGCCCTCCTCGCCGTCGGACCGGCGCCGGTAGTCGTAGATCGTCCCGACCACGGCAACCACGAGGACCGCCACCCAGAGCCAGGTGGTGAGGCTGCCGGGCGCCGTCTCCGCGACGCCCGGCAGCGCGTGACCTGCCAGCGCCTCACCTGCCGAAGCAGGCGTCGCCCGGCGCTTGCGGCGGAACGCCTCCTGCTCCGCGTCGACGGTGCCGTGCAGGACGGCGCGCGCGAGCGCCCGCTCCATCGCGTTCGCCGCCGGCCCGGCCACGACAGCTTCGAGGGCGTCGATGGCTTGGCGGCGGCCCCAGTTCTCCAGCCGGTCGGGCCGCCTCTGCTGCAGGACGATCTCCGCGAAGGCCAGCGTCATCGCCGGGGCGCCGCCTTGCGGATGCATCTGGCGGACGACATCCCCGTAGATCGTCTCGAGGGCGTGCGTCCGCAGCCGCACGAGCAGCGCCAGCATCGTCAAGCCGTCGCTGTACGTGCGCGCGCTTCCGACGCGTTGCGTGAACGGCAGCAGCGCGCCGACGAGGAAGAGCCCTTGGACCTGGGTCATCATGAACAAAGCCGCGTCGGGGAGGTCGTCTCTGACCGCCTGGAGGAGGACGAGCGCCGCGAGGTTGGCTGCCGGACCGGCGGCGGTGACGCCGAACGAGGCGAGCCGCCGCCTCGCGGAACGCGGCGGCATCAGCACGTAGCCGCCGACCGGCAGGGCGCGCAGCACCACCCACACGCCGCCGATGCGCCGCCGCAACACGGCCGGACCGGTTCCGATGCAGAGCAGGCGCGGGTCGCAGCGCAGCGCGAGGCCGGCGGCGAGGTGCCCGAGTTCGTGGACGAGCGTGGCGGCGATCAGCCCCAGAAGGAACATCCCGATCAGGAGGATCATGGCCGGCCCACCGTTGCTTCGCGCCAAACGTGCAGGGTGCCGCGTTCGTTCTCCTCCTCCGGAGCTTCTTGTACGTTCGACAGCACTCCGGTCGCCTAGACCTCGGGCGGCCAAGCCCCTACATTCCCGCGATGGCCAAGCGTACCCTCCTCCCCGTGATCGGCGTCGCCGCGGTGCTCGCCCTTCTCGGCGCGGCGGCGACGGTGCTGGTGCTGCCGGCGCCGGCGACCACGACGCTCGGCGGCCCCTTCGCCCTGACCTCGCAGGACGGCGCCGCCGTGACCCAGGCCGCGCTGAAGGGGCATCCCACCCTGGTGTTCTTCGGCTACACCCACTGCCCCGACGTCTGCCCCACCACGCTGGCCTCGATCTCCGCGGTGATGAAGGCGCTGGGGCCGGAGAAGGGCGCGGAGGCGCCCCGCGCGCTGTTCGTCACCGTCGATCCCGAGCGCGACACGCCGGCGGTCTTGAAGGACTACCTCGACAGCTTCGACCCGCATATCACCGGCCTCACCGGCGCGCCGGCGGACATCCGCAGGATGGAGGGCGAGTACAAGGTCTACGCCAAGGCGGTGCCGGACAAGGACGGCACCTACTCGATGGACCACACCGCGATGACCTACCTGATGGACAGGCGCGGCCGCTTCGTCACCGGCTTCAACCTCGACCGCCCGCCGGCCGAGGCGGCGGCGGAGCTGCACTCCTACGAGTAGCGCGATGCCCACCCCGCGGATCGCCCTTCTCGTCCTGGAAGCCCTGCCCAACGCGGCCGCCGTGCGCCGCTTCGTGGCCGCGCATGCCGACAGCATCGTCCTCCTCGGCCTGTCCGATCCGATGCGCGCGTCGGCGGGCGGCACGCTGGGGCAGCTGCGCCGACACCTGCGGCGCTCGGGGCCGCGCTTCGTGCCCTACCTCGCGGTGAACTTCGCGCTGCCCGACCTGGTGCGGCCGCTGGGCCGGCTGCGGCGCCAACCGGACGCGATGCCGCTGCGCCGGCTGTGCGAGCGGCTGGGCGTCGCCCACGCCACGCTCGACCTCGCGACGCCGGAAGGGCTCGCC
>CALMRL010000519.1 GCA_937873345.1 uncultured Beijerinckiaceae bacterium
GGCCGAGTCGCAGGTGCAGCAATCGCGCGAGCAGACCCGCAACACCGAGCAGAACACGCTGCTGAACGGCGCTACCGCCTACATGAACGTGCTGCGCGACACCGCTATCCTCGAACTGAATAAGAACAACATCACCGTGCTCGAGGAGCAACTGCGCCAGACGCGCGATCGCTTCAATGTCGGCGAGGTGACGCGCACCGACGTCGCGCAGTCCGAGTCGAGCCTCGCCACCGCGCGTTCCCAGTATTTCACCGCCGAGGCCAACCTGCAGACCTCGATTGCCAACTACCGCCAGATCATCGGCGTCGAGCCGCGCAGGCTGGAGGCGGCGCGGCCGATCGACCCTTTGCTGCCGCGAACCTTGGAGCAGGCGATCCAGGTGTCGTTCGCCGAGCATCCCTCGGTGCAGGCCGCGTTCCACAACGTCGACATCGCCGAGCTGCAGGTGCAGCTCAACGAGGGCATGCTGTACCCGACGCTGAATGTCGTCGGCAACGTGCAGGCGGCGAACGCCTACGAGGGCTTTCCCGCCGGCAAGCTGTTCAACGGCTCGATCCTCGGCCAGCTCACCATCCCGCTCTACGACGGCGGCAACACCTACGCGTCCGTGCGTCAGGCCAAGGAGCTGCTGTCGCAGGCGCGCCTCCAGGCCGACCTGCAGCGCGACATGATCCGGGCGAACACCGTATCGAGCTGGGGGCAGCTCGAATCCACCAAGGCGGTGATCCGCTCGACCCAGGCGGCGGTGAAGGCAAGCGAGATCGCGCTCGACGGCGTGCGCGAGGAGGCCAAGGTCGGCCAGCGCACCACGCTCGACGTGCTGAATGCCCAGCAGACGCTGCTGCAGTCGCGCGTCAACCTCGTCTCGGCGCAGCGCGACAGGGTGGTGGCGAGCTACACCGTGCTCGCTTCCGTTGGACGGCTGTCGGCGGCGAACCTCGGCTTGACCGTGATCGAGTACGACCCGACGATCCACCTCATCCAGGTCAAGGACAAGTGGATCGGCCTGCGCACGCCCGACGGCCGGTGAGGGTCCCTCCCTGTCCACAGCGCCCGACGAGGGCGTGCTTGGCAGCCTTCAGGGCCGGGAACTACACTCCCGGCGGAACGTCTAATTTCTTCAACGGTCGGCGACGCCGCCTCCCGCGGGATGGTGGGCGAACCGGGAGCGTGCTGAAGCCATGAACGCCGCCAATCCTCTGCACGTCCCCCCTTCGCAGCGTCAGCACGATCGGCAGGCCGAGCCCTCGATGGAGGAGATCCTCGCTTCGATCCGGCGCATCATCGCCGACGATCAGGCGATGCCCGCGGCGGAGCCGCCTCCGGCCGCCTTGCCGCCGCAGGCAGTCAGGGCGTCGTCGTTCCGCGAGCGCGATGTCGAGGCCGAGCCGGCCGCTTCCGCCGACGAGGCGCCAAGCTTCGCGGCCCACGGGCAGGTGACCGCCCCGCAGTATCCCTCGCCCGAGGGACTCGCGTTCGAGGAGCCCGGCGACGACGGGCGCAGCGAGCTTCTCTCCGGCCCATCGGATGGTTCCGCAGAGCGGCAGGCGCTCTCCGAGCCGGACGCGGTCGTCGCGGCGCCGCGCGGCGCTTCGAACCCCTCTTTGCAGCAGGACAAGCGCATGCGCGATCAGCTCGCCCGCGACCCGGGCCACGATGGGGCCTATGATTCGGCGAGCCGCGATCTGCCGGCGGACCCGGTCTCCCGCGCCGGCCTGTTCTCGGAAGCGACCGACAAGGCGCTGTCGTCCGCCTTCAACATGCTCGCCGCCACCCGCCTCGCGGACGACTCCGAAGAGTTGCGGGCGATGGCGCGCGAGATGATCCGGCCGCTCCTCAAGACCTGGCTGGACGACAACCTGCCGAGCCTCGTCGAGCGGCTGGTGCGCGCCGAGATCGAGCGGGTGGCGCGCGGCGGGCGCTGACCCGTCCGCGTTGACTTCGCTCGGCCGCTTCGCTTTCTAGGCCGGCCGCGGCTCGCGCCGCCGTTGCCGGGCCGCAAGCTCC
>CALMRL010000520.1 GCA_937873345.1 uncultured Beijerinckiaceae bacterium
GAGCGGGTGCTGCAGTTCGCCGGCATCCGTGCCGATCGCCGTCGGCACGAAGCCGCACGCCCCGAGACGCCGCAGCGGCCCCGCTACGAGGTCGCGCGAAGTGGCGGTCAAGGTCACGCCGACCGCGCCATCGACCGCGCCGTCCCGGTCAGCGTGGAAGCCGTAGAGCACCCGATCCGGGCGCCACGGGGTCAACCGCTCGAGACGATGCTCGATGATCGGCGCGAGGAACTCGCGGCTGGCCGCCGGCAGCGACAGCTTGCGCTCGAAGACCTGCGCGGCCGGCAGCCGCAGTTCCACCGCCGACCAGCGCGTCGCCGCCAAATTCGCCAGCGCTTCCGGCACCATGGCGTCGAGGACTCCAAGTGCCGTCGCGCCGTCGCGGCCGACGCGGTGCAGCGCGAGCGCGCCGTCGCCGGCGAGTACCGCGACGAGCCGAAGATCAGGGAAGAGCCGCGCGAGCAAGGGCTCCGCGGCCTGGCAGAAGGCTTCGACGATGCGGTCCCAGGCAAGCGCGATCCGGTCCTGCGTCCCGGCGACGATGGGCGTTCCGCGCAGCCGATCGTTGAGTCTCCGCGCGAGCGGCCCCACCGCGCCGGTGCCGCGGCCCAGGCGGGCGAGGGACGACCGTCTCCCCGGCGAGGCGGGGGCGGCGGACAGGGGCGGCTCGCCCTGCAACTCGGGTGCGGACATCGGCGCGGCCAGCGTCAGCCCGTCGTCCGCAGGATTTCGTCGACCGTGGTCATTCCGCGCTCCGCCTTGGCGAACCCGTCCTCCATCATGGTCGTGAGGCCGCTGGCGCGGCCGGCCGCGAGCAGGCGGCCCGAGTCCGCCCTTTCGCCGATCAGCGCGCGGACGTTGCGATCGACGCGCAGGATCTCGAACACGCCGACGCGACCGCGAAACCCCGTGCCGCCGCAGGCGGCGCAGCCGCAGGCCTTGAAGTAGCCTCGCTCCGGCGGCGGGGCGATGCCCTCGCTGCGGCAGAAGGAGGCGACGACGTCGTGCCGGTCGGGATCGGGCTGCCGGCAGCGCTCGCAGAGGCGACGCACCAGGCGCTGGCCGAGCACGCCGCGCAGCACGGCGGCGACGAGGAAGGGTTCGATGCCCATGTCGCCGAGGCGCACGATCGCGTCGCAGGCGGAGTTCGTGTGCAGCGTGGTCAGCACGAGATGGCCCGTCAGCGCCGCCTGGATGCCGACCTGCGCCGTTTCGGTGTCGCGCATCTCGCCGACCATGATGACGTCGGGGTCATGGCGCAGGAACGAGCGCAGGGCCGTCGCGAAGGTGAGGCCGATCGCCGGCTTGATCTGCGTCTGGTGGACGCCGGCGATCTGGTACTCGATCGGGTCTTCGACGGTGACGATCTTGCGCGAGGGATCGTTGAGGAGGCCGATGGAGGTCGCCAGCGTGGTCGTCTTGCCCGATCCCGTCGGGCCGGTCACGATCATGATGCCGTGCGGCTCGCGCAGCAGCTCGTCCATGCCGGCACGGTGGACCGCCGTCATGCCGATGCGGCCGAAATTCAGCAGCTTGGCGTCCTTCAGGAGGATGCGCGCGACCGCCGTCTCGCCATACATGCTCGGCGCCAGGGCGACGCGCAGGTCGGCCTCGGTGTTGCGGATGGTGATGTTGGCGCGCCCGTCCTGCGGAAGGCGGCGTTCGGCGATGTCGAGCCCGGCAAGGATCTTCACGCGGGAGATCACCGCCGGGGCAAGGTGGCGCGGCAGCGTCTCGTGCAGCCGCAGCAGCCCGTCGACGCGGAAGCGGATGCGCAGTTCCTCGCGGCCGGTCTCGAAATGGATGTCGGTGGCGCCGCATTCCAACGCCCGATCGAGGATCTGGTCGATCGCGCGCACGATCGGAGCACCGCGGGCGAGGTCCTGCAAAGCCTCGATCGAATCAGGATCGGCGTGCGCGACGTCGATGTCGCCCGTCCTGGCCTCCACGCGCCCCTCGCGCGCGATATGCTCGAAGAGCAGGTCGAGCTCTTCGAAGGCCAGCACGCAGAGTTTCGGCGCTTCGCCCAGCGCCAGCGTCACCGCCTGGACGACGTCGAGGGCGCCTGGGTCGGCGATGGCGAGCCACAGTCCCTCGTCGTCGCGGAACGGCAGCGCGAAGCCCTCGCGCAGGAATTGCAGCGACAGAGCGTCATGCACGGAAACGATGGCGCCCATCCCTTCGTAGTCGCGGCGCGGCAGCTCGTACCATTCGCAAGCCAGGGCGGCGAGCTCGCCACCGGTGGCGCCGCCCGAGCGCCAAGCGCCCTCCATCTCCCCTTGCGCGCTGCCGTCGTCGCGGCGGGCGGACCGTCCCGACGCGGCGGGGACGCCGCGCGCCCGCAGGAACTCGCTGAAGCTTGCCGCCGAGGCGATGTTCGTGCCGCGTGTCATGCCAAACGCTCCGCTCCCGCGCTCATTCCAGCCAATCAAGAATGTAGTACGGCTGGGCCGGACTTTTGGATGCCGCGATCACGGCAAGGACGCTTTCCCTGTGTCCGTTTTTCCCGACGGCGCTGATGCGCACGCTGTAGGCCGGCCCAGGCAGCACCTTCACGAACGAGGCGAGGTCGCCGCCGAGAGCGGCCTGCGCGGCCGATGCGGCCTCCGGGCCCGCCTGGCGGGCGGCGAGCACCTGCGCGAGCTTGGCATCGTTCATGCCGGGCATCGATCTCAGCACGTCGGGCGAGGCCGTCATCACGTTGAGCCGGCCGTCGGGATTGTACACCGTCAGCCTCTCGCGCAGCTGCGGCATGCTCTCGCGACGGATGTCCGCGATCTCGAGCAGGTCCTCCAC
>CALMRL010000521.1 GCA_937873345.1 uncultured Beijerinckiaceae bacterium
GTCGCGCCCCGTCCGCCGGGTCGCCGGCGGCGAGGAGGTCGAGCGCGGCGTTGCGCAGCGCCCGCCGCCCGGCCGATGCCGCGTCCGGCGAGTAGCGGTCGTCAGCGGCGAGCGTGCGGTGCAGGGTTTCCAGCTCGCCGGCGAGTGTGCGGCCGAGTTCCGCGCGCAGCGCCTCGCGGGCGAGGTGGCTCGCCTGCGGGTCGACGTCGCGGCCGATCTCGCGCGCCAGATCCGCCTCGCCCGGCAGCGACAGCGCCTGCGCGACGAAGGCCGGATCATGCGCCGCCTGGCCGAGGAGCCGGCGAATCGCCTGGCCGAAGCCCGGCTCGTTCGGCACCGGCCGGCCGTCCCGCAGCGCCGCCACCGATCGGACCAGCAGTCGCACGGCGAGCGTCTGCGACGCCTGCCAGCGGTTGAAGCTGTCGTGGTCGTGCGCGACCAGGGTCAGCAACTCGTCCTCGGTCAGGTCCGTCTCGAGGCGCACCGGGGCTGAGAAGCCGCGCAGCAGCGAGGGCACGGGACGCTCGGCGAGGCCGGTGAAGCGCACGCGTCGGTGCGCCTCGTCGAGGATCATCACGCTGCGCTCGCTTTCCTCCGCCGAAAGGTCGGGGGAGCACGCCGCGACGGGCTCGCCGCGCCCGCTGACCAGGCCGAAGCCGATCGGCAGCGTGAAGGGCTCCTTCCGCTCCTGCCCCGGCGTCGGTGGGCAGCTTTGCGCCATTTCGAGCGTCAGCGTACCGCTCGCCGCGTCCCACGACGTCGCGACCTTCAGCTCCGGCGTGCCGGATTGGTGGTACCAACGGGCGAAGGCGGTGAGGTCGCGCCCCGCGGCGACAGCGAAGCACTGCAGGAACACCTCGATGGTGGTGGCCGTGCCGTCGCAGCGCTCGAAGTAAAGGTCCATGCCGCGGCGGAAGCTGTCCGCCCCGAGCAGCACCTTCAGCATGCGGATGACCTCCGAGCCCTTCTCGTAGATCGTCGCCGTGTAGAAGTTGTTGATCTCGCGATACACCGTCGGGCGCACGTTGTGGGCGAGCGGCCCGGCGTCCTCGGGGAACTGGCTCGCCCTGAGCGCGCGCACGTCGGCGATGCGGCGCACCGGGCGCGAGCGCTGGTCGGCCGAGAACTCGTGGTCGCGGAAGACCGTCAGCCCTTCCTTGAGGCAGAGCTGGAACCAGTCGCGGCAGGTGATGCGGTTGCCGGTCCAGTTGTGGAAGTACTCGTGGGCGATCACCGTCTCGATGCCGGCGTAGTCGGCGTCGGTGGCGGTGCGGGGCGAGGCCAGCACGTACTTCTCGTTGAAGACGTTCAGCCCCTTGTTCTCCATCGCGCCCATGTTGAAGTCCGACACGGCGACGATGTTGAACACGTCGAGGTCGTACTCGCGGCCGAACGCCTCCTCGTCCCAGCGCATCGAGCGCTTCAAGGCGTCCATCGCGTAGCCGGCGCGGTCCTGCTTCCCGGGCTCGACGTAGATGGCGAGGTCGACGGCGCGCCCCGAGGCCGTGGTGAAGCGGTCGCGGATCGCGGTGAGGTCGCCGCCGACCAGAGCGAACAGGTAGCAGGGCTTGGGGTGGGGATCGTGCCAGACGGCGTAGTGCCGGGAGGTGCCAACGATGGCGCCCGCCTCGACGAGGTTGCCGTTGGACAGCAGCACCGGCGCCTCGGCGCGCTCGGCCTCGACGCGCACGGTGTAGGTCGAGAGCACGTCGGGCCGGTCGAGGAAATAGGTGATGCGGCGGAAGCCCTCGGCCTCGCACTGCGTGCAATAGGCCGAGCCCGAGCGATAGAGGCCCATCAGCTTGAGGTTGGCGGCCGGGTCGACCGCCGTTTCCAGGGTGAGCACGAGGGGGCGCTGCGGCGGCTGGTGCAGGGCGAACTGGTTGGGGGTGGCGGCGAAGGCGCCCTCCGGCAGGGCCATGCCGTCGAGGGTGGCCGCGCCCAGCGGCAGTTCGTCGCAGTCGAGCAGCACGGGGAGGCC
>CALMRL010000522.1 GCA_937873345.1 uncultured Beijerinckiaceae bacterium
CCTTCATCGGGCTGCTGTTCGCCGCGGCCCTGGTCTTCGCCTGGGGTTTCTTCGACGAGGTTCGCTCCACCTTCAACGTGCTGATGCTGCTGTTCCTCGCCGCCATGCAGGGCTTCTGCCTGACGCGCGACCTGTTCAACCTGTTCGTGTGGTTCGAGGTGATGTCGGTGGCCGCCTATGCGCTGACCGGTTTCTCGCTCAGGCGCGCGTCGCTGGCCGGCGCGCTCAACTTCACGGTGATCAACAGCCTCGGCTCCATGCTGATGCTGGCCGGCATCGGCCTCCTCTACGCCGCGACCGGCGCCCTCCACGCTCCGATTGCGCGCGGCGTCTCCTTCCTCGTCTCCATCGCCGTCGTCGGCAGCGTCGTCGGCTTGCCCTTCGCGCTGTACCGCACCTTCGTGCTGGAGAGCCGCTTCGGCTTCAACAAGACCGACGCGCGCACCTTCGTGCTCGACCGCCTCAAGGGCACGGCCATCGGGTTGGTGGTGGCCGTGCCGCTGCTCACCGCGCTGCTCGCGCTGATGCGCCACCTCACCGGCCTGTGGTGGCTGTGGGCGTGGTTCGGCCTGCTCGCCCTGATGGTCGCCGCGCCGAGCGTGTTCATGCGGTTCGTCGCGCCGCGTTTCAACACCTTCGCGCCGCTCGCCGACGGCGAGCTGCGCCGGCGTATCGAGCGCTTGCTTAACGGCGCCGGCTACACCTCGTCGGGCCTGTTCACCATGGACGCCTCGAAGCGCTCGTCGCACGGCAACGCCTTCTTCATCGGCTTCGGCCGTTCGAAGCGGATCGTGATGTTCGACACGTTGCTGGAGCGCTGCGCCCCGGTCGAGGTCGAGGCGGTGGTGGCGCACGAGCTTGGACACTACCGCCACCGCCACGTCCTCACCGGCTTGGCGCACGGCGCGCTGACCTCGCTGGTCGCGCTCGCCATCTTCGGCTGGCTGTCGCGGCAGCCCTGGCTGCTGCCGGGCTTCGATGTGAGGGGAGCGGCCGACGGCGGGGCGGTGGCGCTCTACGTCTGCCTGCTGCTCTCCTCCATTGTCTCGCCGCTGGGCGGGCTTGCCGGCAACTGGATCTCGCGGCGCAACGAGTACCAGGCCGACGCCTATGCCGGGCGTACCGTCGGCGTGGCACCGATGGTCTCGGCGCTGACCAACCTCGCCCGCGACAACGCCTCGACGCTGACGCCCGACCCTCTGTATTCGCTCGTCCACCACTCGCACCCGACGGTGCCGCTGCGCGTCGCCCGGCTACGGGGACTCGATGCCGCGCCGGCTTGAGCGTGCCCTTTCCCCGCCTCGCGCATTAACCTTTTGCCCTCGATGCGAATTGCCCGTTATGACGCGCGCGTTTACACCTTGGGCACAGCCGCCTTCAGGCGGCGCGTACCGGTCGCCCGGCGGCCGCGGGAGTCGTGAGACATGGCTGACGAGCGTGGAATCGACGCCGACCAGGGCCGGCCCCTGGCCAAGATCGCCGCCGGCCACACCCCTTTCGAGCTGGCGCAGCGCCTTGCCGGCAAGAACCGCTCGCACGAGGAGCGCGGCGGCGAGCAGAGCGGCGGATCCTGGCGGCGCGAGACCGTCACACTGCCGCGCCAGGAGGCCCGCGCCAAGGCGCACGAATGGTTCGACGCCTTCCCCAAGGCGGCCTACATGACCGAGATCGAATTCTGGCGCGAGATGTCGGACGGTCTGATCGAGTTCACCATCCGTCGTCTGCCAAGCGCCGACTGACGTCTCCTAGAGCGGGCGCGTCACGTCGTTCAGCCAGGCCTTGGCCTCCGGCGGCAGCAGCGGCCCGATCTCTTCCGCCACGCGCGCGTGGTACGCATCGACCCAGGCGCGCTCCTCCGGCTCGAGCATCGCGGCATCGATCAGAGCCCGGTCGTAGGGCGCCAGCGTGATCGTCTCGAAGCCGAGCATCGAGCGCTCCGCCCCCTCGATCGCGCGCGGCTCGACCACCACGAGGTTCTCGATCCGGATGCCGAAATCGCCGCCCTTGTAGTAGCCGGGCTCGTTCGACAGGATCATTCCCTCCTCCAATGCGACGTGCCCGACCTTGGACAGACGCTGCGGCCCCTCGTGGACGCTGAGGTAGACGCCGACGCCGTGCCCCGTGCCGTGGTCGAAGTCGAGCCCGGCCTGCCACAGCGGCAGCCGTGCCAGCGCGTCGATCTGCGCCCCCGACGTGCCCTTGGGAAACACCGCCTGCGAGATCGCGATGTGCCCTTTGAGGACGCGGGTGAAGCGGTCGCGATGCTCAGCCGTCGGTTCGCCGATGGCGAGCGTGCGGGTGATGTCGGTGGTGCCGTTCTCGTATTGCGCGCCGGAGTCGACGAGGAAGATGCCGCGTTCCAGCCGGCGGTTCGAGGCGCGCGTCACGCGATAGTGCGGAATCGCCGAGTTCGGTCCCGCCGCCGAAATCGTCGGGAAGGACAGGTCGCGGAGCATGCCGGTCTCGGCGCGGAAGCCCTCCAGCGCCTCGGCCACCTCGATCTCGTCGAGCGCGCCGGGGGTGGCGCGCTCCGCCATCCAGGCGAGGAAGCGGGTGACGGCGGCGCCGTCGCGGCGATGCGCCTCGCGGGTGCCGGCAAGCTCGGCCGCGTTCTTGCGCGCCTTCATCAGCGCGATGGGATCGCGCCCGACCCGCGCCGTTCCACCCGCCGTTTCCACGAGCTGCGCGAGCCGTGCCGGCGCGGTGGCGGCGTCGATCAGCACGGTCCGG
>CALMRL010000523.1 GCA_937873345.1 uncultured Beijerinckiaceae bacterium
GCGAAACGGCAGGGCATCGCCGCGCCGTGCTGGTGCCCCTCCCGGCGGAGCTGGGGCTCGGCGCGGCGATGCCCTGCCGTTTCGCCGACGACGACCTCGACGAGGAGCAGTTCATGAACCGTCTCGCGCGCACCGGCGCCGTCGTCCTGCTGGGGCCGGCGTGATGGCGCCGCCCGTCTTTCCCGCCCTTCCAGGGCAAGGCTGGTCGGTGCACAAGCGGCCGCTGTTCTCGACGGTCGTCGCCAGCCACGTCTCCGGGCGCGAGGTACGCCGGGCGAACTACGCGCAGACGCTGTACGAGTTCGAGCTGCGCTTCGAGGGGCTGGCCGTCGCCGGCTTTCCCGGCCTGGGCGGCGGCTCGCTGCAGCAGCTGCTCGGCTTCGTGCTGGCGCAGCAGGGGCAGTTCGGCACCTTCCTCTACGTCGACCCCACCGACTGCGCCGCCGCCGCGCAGCCGCTGGGCATCGGCGACGGCGCCACGACGAGCTTCACGCTCCAGCGCAGCCTGGGCGCGGCGACCGAGCCGGTCGGCTGGGCCACGGCGGTGACGGCGGTGTACTTCGGCGGCGTCGCCCAGGCCAATGCCGGCTACAGCCTCGCGACACCCAACACGTTGACGTTCGCGACGGCGCCGGCCGTCGCCACGGCCGTCACGGCCGATTTCAGTTACGCCTTCGTCTGCCGCTTCACCGAGGATGCGCAGGATTTCGAGAACATCCTCGCCGGGCTGTGGCAGCTTGACTCGCTCAAGTTCCGGAGCGTGCGGACATCCTGATCGCTGCGGATGACCTGAAAGGAAGGAAGAGCATGAGCTGCCTCACGGCCCGCCCCGCGTGCCTCGTCGTCGTCATGATCGCCGCGCTGCTGGTCGGCACCACCGACCGGGGCCGGGCGGAGTACGATGATAGGTGCAAGGACACATCGGACGTCGGGCATTCCCAATGCGCGGAGGCCGATTTGACGAGGGCCGACAGCCTCCTCAACGAGGTCTACGCCCGCAAGCGCAAGGCGTTGGCGACCGACAGGACAGGGCTCCATGCCTTCGTCGAGAGCGAGAAGCGGTGGATCAAGAAGCGGGAGGCGGACTGCAAGGATCGCGTCGAATCCGACGGCGTGATCGGCCGCACGGCCGAGATTGTTGATGCGAACTGCCTGGCCGAGGAGGCCCACAAGCGGATCGAATACTTGCAGGGTCTTCGACCGGGGCAGGATCGGTGAGGGCCGCCGCTCCCGCCCTCGCCGCCTTCCTCGCGGCCCTGCGCGCGCAGCGCGACGCGCCGGTGCTGATGGCGGACTGCTACACCTTCACCCTGCGCCAAGGGTCCTCGGGTTTGGGCGCGGTGATCGCCGTCACCAACGCCGACGTGCCGGTGACGCTGAACGGCACGGTGTTCCGCGCCGACTCGCTGCTCGTCGACGGGCTGCAGTACCGCTGCGCGACCGGGCTCGACGTCGACCGCCAGCGCATCACCATCGCCGCGCGGCCGAGCGACACGATCAACGGCGTGCCTTTCCTCGCGAGCCTGCGCACCGGCCTGCTCGACGGCTGCGAGGTTCAGCGCGACCGCGCCTACTTGCGCGACTGGTCGGCGCCGCCGGTCGGGTCGGTGACGCTGTTCAAGGGGCGGGTGTCGAGCGTCGACGCGGTGGGGCGGACGTCGGCCGAGATCACGGTGGCGTCGGAGTTGGTCCTGCTCGACGTCGACGTGCCGCGCAACCTGTACCAGCCGGCGTGCAACCACGTGCTCTACGACAGCGGCTGCGGGCTGGTGAAGAGCGCCTACGGCACGGCGGGGCAGGCCGGCGCCGGCGCCACACCGACCCTGCTGCCGTGGAGCGCGGCGACGCCGGCCTTCGCGCAGGGCACGGTGAGTTTTTCCGGGGGCGCCAATGCCGGGACGAGCGCCAACATCAAGGCGGCGGCGGCGGGGATGCTCACGCTGAGCGCGCCGCTGGCGGGGGCGCCGGCGGCGGGGGACGGGTTCACGGCATACCTCGGCTGCGACCACACGCTGGCGACCTGCCGCGGGCGGTTCGGCAATGGGGGGAATTTCAGAGGGTTTCCGTTCGTGCCGGCGCCGGAGACGGCGTATTGATTCTGGTCATGGGCGATACAGAGCGTCACATGGCAAGGCCGCTGAGTAACTCCAACAGTCAGCAATCTCTCGACCACGTCTCGCAGGGTCGTAGCGACGATCTCATCGCGGGTGCGGCTGAACGCAAGTGGTATGTCTATGTCCTCATTGATCCTCGAAACGGCGTCGTGCGCTACGTCGGGTGGACGGTCGATCCGAAGACGCGGCTGCGAGATCACGCGAAGCCATCGCGACTCGTCGGCAGACAGCGGCGGGACAAATGGATAGCCGGGTTGGTCCGGGACGGACTGATGCCGCTCATGAAAATTGTCGAAAGTGGCAGTGGCGATCACGTCGAAGCAGAACGTCGCTGGATCACTCACCACCGCGACATCGGCGACGATCTCACGAACCACACGGATGGCGGAGAGGGTGCGCCGGGGCGTCGGCACACGGTCGAGGCAAAGGCGAGCATGAGCGCGAAGCGTCGTGGACGCAAGCCGAGCCCCCAAGCGCTGGAGGCGGCACGACGAGCGACTAAGGGTAAAGCAAGGCCGCCTGAGGTCGTGCAAGCCATCCGGGCTGCGCTTTTGGGGCGCCCGAAATCGCCCGAGCATTGCCGTAAATTGGCAATGGCGAAATCTGGTCGCCGTCTATCCGAGGGACATAGAGCGAAGCTAAAGGCAGCCGCGGCGCGGAAAAGTCCTGAAGTAAGACAGCAGTCGGCTCGGAAGGCGGCTGCGGCTTCTAAAGCGCTGGCTGACACTTTGGAGCGTCGAATAAAAATATCTGAAGGCAGAAAAAGATGGTGGGCAAGCCTCAGCCCTGAAGATCGTTCCCTCTACATGTCTCGTATCCGCAGGGCGAAGAACGATCATGGTATTGAAAGATGCGAAGAAACGCCAGGAGATTATCGAGGAGGCTCGATCTTGGATGGGGACTCCTTATCACCCTTGTGCTGATATCAAAGGAGTAGGGGTGGATTGCGGTATGATTCTATGCCGCGTCTACTGCGACCTCAACCTCGTACCATCCTTCGACCCGCGCCCCTATCCCGACGACTGGCACCTCCACCGCTCGGAGGAGCGCTACTTGCGCCTCGTCCTCGCGCACTGCCGCGAGGTCGCCGCGCCCGCGCCGGGCGACGTCGCGCTGTTCCGCTGGGGGCGCTGCCACGCCCACGGCGGGGTGGTGACCGTGGCCGAGCCGCTCACCATCGTCCACGCCTTCTCGCCGGCCGGCCGCGTCGTCGAGGAGGAGGTCCGCCGCAACGCCCTGCTCGCCGACCCCGCCCGCGCGCCCCGCTTCTTCCGGCTGAGGGAGGGGGTGTAATCCCCGTCATTGCGAGCGCCAGCGAAGCAACCCAGGGGCCGGGAGCCGATATCCTGCGAGAGATCGCCTCGCCGCCCCTGGGTTGCTTCGCCTGCGGCTCGCAATGACGACGAACGCATCGAGGAGTCCCCATGAGCCTGTTCCGCTCGCGCAAGTCGGCGGCGGTGCAGCCGGATTTTTCCGGGCTCGCCCTGCAGACCTCGACCGCCGCGGCGGCGATCCCGATCGTCTATGGCACCACGCGCGTCGCCCCCAACATCATTACGAGGTGCTTCACGGTCGTTGCAGAAGGTCGAGTATTTGCAGAGG
>CALMRL010000524.1:0-1691 GCA_937873345.1 uncultured Beijerinckiaceae bacterium
CGGGACACCGCGCCCGGCCTGGTTGAACGTGATTGCGCGCCTCGCCGAGTTGGGGCCGGCGGAGACGGAGCGGCGCTTCGCCAGCGCCGACCGCCACATCCGTGATACCGGCGCCTCCTATCGCGCCTATGGCGACTCGGCCGAGCAGAGCTGGCCGATCGCCCGACTGCCGCTGCTCATCGAGGCCGACGAGTGGCGCCACATCGCCGCCGGCGTGGTGCAGCGCGCCGAACTCCTGGAGTCCGTACTCGCCGACATCTACGGTGAAGGTCGGTTGATCGCCGACGGCGCGGTGCCGGCGTCGACGATCGCGGGCTGTCCCGACTACCTGCAGCCGATGACCGGCGCCCTGCGCCGTGGCGAGCCGTATCTCAACCTCTACGCCGCCGATCTCGGCCGCGGGCCAGACGGCAAGTGGTGGGTGCTGGGCGACCGCACGCAGGCGCCGTCGGGCAGCGGTTACGCCGTCGCCAACCGGCTGGTGCTGTCGCGCACCTTCCCGGTGCTGTATCGCAACCTCAACGTCGAGCGCCTAGCGCCGTTCTTCGATGCCTTTCGCGCCGGCCTCGCCGCGCGTTCCGACCGGCCGGACCCGCGCATCTGCCTGCTCACGCCCGGTTCCTACAGCGAGACCTATTTCGAGCAGGCCTATCTCGCCCGCTACCTCGGCCTGCTGCTCGTCGAGGGCGGCGACCTCGCGGTGCGCGACGGCCTCGTGCATGTCCGCACCATCGCCGGCCTGAAACGCGCCGATGTGCTGCTGCGCCGCGTCGACTCCGACTTCGCCGATCCGCTGGAGTTCAACGGCCGCTCCTACCTCGGCGTGCCGGGCTTGGCCGAGGTGGTGCGCAACGGCGGGGTCGGCATCGCCAATGCGCTCGGATCCGGCGTCGTCGAGACGCCGGTGATGATGGGCTTTATGCCGGGATTGTGCCGCCGCGTGCGCGGCGAGGAGCTGAAGCTGCCCAACATCGCGACCTGGTGGTGCGGCCAGAAGCGGGAGCGCGGCGTCGTGCTCGACCGCATGGACGAGATGGCTCTCGCCGGCGCCTACGGCAACGCGTTGCCCGGCGCCGGCCGCTACCAGTCGGTGATCGGCTCGACGCTGTCGCCCGAGCACCGCGCCGAGCTGCGGGCGGCGATCGAGCGGCGCGGCATCGACTACGTCGGTCAGGAAGTGGTGAAGCTGTCCACCACGCCGGTGTGGCTCGACGGCCAGCTACAGCCGCGTCCCTTCACCCTGCGCGTCTTCGCCGCGCGCACGCCCGATGGTTGGACGGTGATGCCGGGCGGCTTCTGCCGGGTCTCGCACCGTTCGGATGCCCGTGCCGTGGTGATGGGTGCCGGCGCGGAGTCCGCCGACGTCTGGGTCACGGGTGACCGCCCCGTCGAGCACACGACGCTGCTGCCGACCGATGGTGGGCAACGCATCCGCCGCATCCTCGGCAACCTGCCGAGCCGAGCCGCCGACAACCTGTTCTGGTTCGGCCGTTACCTCGAGCGCGCCGAGGCGATGCTCCGTCTCGCCCGCGCCTACGCCGGACGACTGATCGAACTGAACTCGCCGACGGCCGACGCCTCCTGGCCCGTCGAACAGATCGAGCGCCTCTTCGACCGGGCGGGCGCGGTCGACGCCGAGAAGGTCGCGACCGGCACGACGCTCGCCGTGACGGCGCTGTTCTCGAAGGAGG
>CALMRL010000524.1:1701-10117 GCA_937873345.1 uncultured Beijerinckiaceae bacterium
ACTGTCGCCCGACACATGGCGCCTGATCCAGGATGTGTATTCCACCCTCGACCTGAAGCCCGACGCCTCCTTCGAGGAGGTCGACATCACGGACAGGGTCGAGGCGGCGCTGCGCCGGCTCGCGGCGATCTCCGGCTTGGCGCAGGAGAACATGAACCGAGGAGCCGGCTGGCATCTCCTCGACCTCGGTCGCCGCATCGAGCGCGGCATCAACACCTGCCGCTTCGCCTTTCGCCTAATCTGCCCCGACGGCCGCGCCGAGGGCCTCGACGTGCTGCTGGAACTGATCGATTCACAGATCACCTATCGCTCGCGCTACCTCGTCGGGCTCTCGCTGCCGCAGGTGCGGGACATGGTGCTGCTCGACCCCTACAATCCCCGTTCCGTCGCCGCGCAGGTGGAGCGCATCGTCGAGCACCTTCGCAACCTGCCGCTACTCAATGCCGACGGCATGCTGGAGGTGCCGCTGCGCCTCGCCACATCGATCCACGCGGAGCTGTCGACCGGCGTCGCCATGAGCTTCGACACGACCGCCGTCCGCAAGGTCGAGGCGAAGCTTCTCGATCTCGGCGACGCCATCGGCACGCGCTACTTCCTGCATGGCGCGGCGGCGGTGCGCGCCGACCGGATGATCGGCCTCGCCTGATGCGTCTTGGATGACCGTCCGCCCATGATCTACGACATCAAGCACGTCACGCTCTACGAATACGGCTCGGCCGTCACCTACTCGAACTGCGCTCTGCGCCTCCTGCCGCGCGAGGGGCCGGGGCAGGTGGTGTTCGCCTCCTCGCTCGACATCGAGCCGAAGCCGGAGCGTACCGCCGAGCGCGCCTGCTTCTTCGGCAATCGCGTCACCTGGATCACCATCGAGACGGCGCACCGCGAACTGAAGGTCTCGACGGTCACCTCCGTCGAGATCCAGCGCGAGCCGACGCCCGAGCCGTCCTCGACCGTCCCGTGGGAGCGGGTCCGCGACCTCGCCTTCGCCACGCCCTCGCTCGACCCCGACGCGCCGGGGCACTACCTCCATCCCAGCCGCTTCGTGCCGTTGCACGAGCCGGCGACCCTCTACGCCGCCGAGAGCTTCCCCACCGGCCGCCCCGTGCTGCAGGGGGCGGTCGAGCTGATGGGACGCATCCGCCGCGAGTTCCGCTACGACCCCAAGGCGACGGTGGTCTCGACGCCGCTTTCCGAAGCCTTCGCCAAGCGCCACGGCGTGTGCCAGGACTTCGCGCACATCATGATCTCCGGCCTGCGCGGCCTGGGTCTGCCGGCGCGCTACGTGTCGGGCTACATCCGCACCATCCCGCCGCCGGGCAAGAAGCGACTCGAAGGGGCGGACGCGACCCACGCCTGGGTGTCGGTATGGTGCGGCCCTGCGACCGGCTGGGTCGGGCTCGACCCCACCAACGACATCATGATCGGCGACGACCACATCATCCTCGCCAAAGGCCGCGACTACGCCGACATCTCGCCGGTCGCCGGCATCATCCTCGGCTCGAAGGAGCAGGACGTCGACGTCAAGGTCGATGTAATACCGCGGGGCGAGTAGGTCGCCACGACCGGCCGGTCCGGCTAGAACACGGCTCCTTCCACGGAGCGACCATGTCCCCCGGTCTGTCCCCCTTCGTCGATGCGCTGCGCCTGCCGGCCTACGTCTGCAGCAACTGCGGCTTCTGGCAGCGGCATTTCGCCGAGCCGCCCTCCTGCCCGATGTGCCTCGATGCCCGTCACGTCGTGCCGCAGCAGGGATGGCGCTTCCTCGATCTCCATGCGGCGCAACGCGCCTTTCCCTGCCACTGGGAGGAGCTGGAGCCCGGCGCTTGGCGCTTCTGGAACGACCCCGTCGAGGGCATCGGTCCGTCGAGCTACCTCTTGCGGACGCCCGTAGGCAACGTGGTTTTCGAGGGCGCCTCCGTGTTCTCGGAGGTCGCGCTCGATAAGATCGCCGATCTCGGCGGCGTCGCCGTGCTGTCCGCCTCGCATCCGCATTCCTACGGCGCCCTGTGGCAGGTGCAGGATCGCTTCGATCCCGAGCTCGCGCTCGCTGCCGGTGATTTCGGCTGGTCGGCGGCACTGCAGGTGACCTGGCCGTTCGACGAGTGTCTGGAGCCGCTGCCCGGCATCGAGCTGCACCGCACCGCCGGGCATTTCGACGGCCACACCGTGCTGTTCGACCGCGAGCGGCGCCTGCTGCTCTGCGGCGACGCCCTTAAGTTCGAGTTGTCGCCCCACGACCGCCGGCAGGCGACCACCATCTCGGCCCACAAGGCTTTCGTGCGCGCGACGCCGCTGACGCCCGGCGAGCTGCGCCGCTACCGCGACGTCTTCGCGCCGCTGGATTTCCGGCAGACCTGGACGCCGTTCGAGCAGGCGCGCAACAGCGGCCGCGCCGAGGCGCTGGCCCTCATCGACGGCCAGCTCGCCGCCCGGCCGCATCCTCGACAGGTGCCGCTGGACGAGCTTCGCGCCGCGCCCTAGTCAGGCTCGCGCGAGGCGTATAGGCCAAGGCTTCGTTGCCCGCTGCGGGATGCCGCCGCGCCAGCAGTCCGTCCAGCCCGCGAGTCATGCCCAAGCTGTACCATCATCCGCTCGACCCGCAGTCGCGCTTCGTCCGCCTCGCCCTCGCCGAATACGGCGTCGAGGCGGAGCTGCAGGAGGAAAGGTCCTTCGAGCGCCGCCGCGATTTCCTGGCGCTGAACCCTGCCGGCACGCTGCCGGTGCTCGTCGAGGACAACGGCACGGTGGTGCCGGGCCCGGCCCCGATCGCGGAGTGGCTCGACGAAAGCCGTGGCCACACCGTGCCGGACCGGCGGCTGATGCCTGAGCCGCCGCACGAGCGCATCGAGGTGCGCCGCCTGCTCGACTGGTTCAACGGCAAGTTCTTCGCCGAGGTGTCGAGCTGGCTGGTCACGGAGAAGGTCCACAAGCGCTTCATGAGCGCCGAGCAAGGGGGCGGCGCGCCGTCGATGGAGATGGTGCGGGCGGCACGCGCCAACATCCGCTACCATCTGCACTATATCGGCTACCTCGTGGCGCGGCGGAACTTCATCGCCGGCGGCGACATCACCTTCGCCGATCTGGCGGCGGCGGCCCACCTATCCTGCGTGGATTTTCTCGGCGACGTGCCATGGAGCGAAGACGAGACGGCAAGGAGCTGGTACGCGAGGGTGAAGTCGCGTCCGAGCTTCCGCACCCTGCTCGCCGACAGGGTCCCCGGCATCACCCCCGCGGCGAACTACGCCGATCTCGACTTCTGACGCGCGGCGGGCCCGCGGACATCAAGGCCCGGGTTGCCGCTCGCGCCAACGCCCTCGGCTTCGACCTGTGCAGGGTCACGGCGCCCGACAGCATTCCCGACGCTCCGGCGCGCCTCGCCGCCTTCCTCGCCGCCGGCCATCATGGCGAGATGGGCTGGCTTGCCGAGAATGAACCACGCCGCGCCGACCCGCGCGAGCTTTGGCCGCAGGTCCGCTCGATCATCATGCTCGGACTGAACTACGGCCCGGACCATGACCCGCGGCGCGACCTCGCCCTGCGCTCGACGGCGAACGTCTCGGTCTATGCGCGAAACCGCGACTACCACGAGCTCATCAAGGGTCGGCTGAAGGAGCTGACCTCGGTGCTGCTGTCGGCGGCGGGGCGGGGCGGGCACGAGGCGAAGGTGTTCGTCGACACCGCCCCGGTGATGGAGAAGCCGCTCGCCGAGGCGGCCGGGCTCGGCTGGCAGGGGAAGCACACCAACCTCGTCTCGCGAGAGTTCGGCTCATGGCTGTTCCTCGGCTCGATCCATACGACGGTGGAACTGCCGCGCGACGGACGCGAGGTGGACCATTGCGGTTCGTGCCGCGCCTGCCTCGACGCTTGTCCGACGGATGCCTTTCCCGCGCCGTACCGGCTCGATGCGCGTCGCTGCATCTCCTATCTCACCATCGAGCATCGCGGCACCATCCCGCCCGAGTTCCGCCGCGCCATCGGTAACCGCGTCTTCGGCTGCGACGACTGCCTCGCCGCCTGTCCCTGGAACAAATGGGCGCGGCAAGCGCGCGACCTCAAGCTGCAGGCTCGTCCCGAGATGGTCGCTCCGCCGCTCGCCCGCTGGCTGGCGCTCGACGAGGAAGGCTTTCGCGCGCTGTTTGCCGGTAGCCCGTTGAAGCGGCTCGGCTGGACGACGTTCCTACGCAACCTTCTTATCGCCGCGGGCAATTCCGCCGACGTTTCGCTGCTTCCCACGGTGAGCGGCCATGCCGATCACCCCTCCGCCGTGGTGCGCGAGACGGCGGCCTGGGCGGCCGGCGAACTGCTCGTCGCCGCCAGCCGCGCCTCGGCCGCGATTCTGCGCTAGCCTCGCGCTCCATGAACCTCTTCGTCTTCGGCCTCGGCTACAGCGCGCGCCACTTCGTCGAGGCGTACGGGCGCCTCTTCGACTCCATCGCCGCGACGGCGCGCGATCCCGGGACGGGACGGGGCGACGGCATCTCCATGCTGCGCTTCGGCCCAGACGGAGCCGACCCGTCGGTCGAGCAGCGGCTCGGCGAGGCCGACGTGCTGCTCGTCTCGGTGCCGCCGGGATCGTCCAGCGATCCCGTGCTCGCCCGCTACGGCCGGCGCATCGCGGCGACGAAGCGGCCGCAGCTGGTGCTCTACCTCTCGACGATCGGGGTCTACGGCGACCGGGGCGGCGAATGGGTCGACGAGGAGGCGCTGCCGACGCCCCTGTCGGAGCGCTCGAAGGTGCGGGTGCAGGCGGAAAAGGCCTGGGCGACGCTGAGCAAGGACCGGGCGAAGACCGTGCACCTGCTACGCCTATCGGGCATCTACGGCCCCGGTCGCAACCCGCTCGTCAACTTGGCGCAGGGCAGGGCACACCGCTACGTCAAGCCGGGGCAAGTGTTCAACCGCATCCACGTCGACGACATCGCCGCGACGCTCGCCGCCCTCGTTGCGCGGCCGGCGGGGGGCGGCTCGCACGCGTGGAACGTCACCGACGACGAGCCGGCACCGCCGCAGGATGTCGTCACCTATGCCGCCGCGATGATGGGCATTGAACCGCCGCCGGCGCAGGACTTCGCCACCGCCGAGCTTTCAGCGATGGCGCGCTCGTTCTACGGCGAGAACAAGCGCTGCTCGAACCGACGGATCAAGGAGATGCTCGGGGTCGTCTTGAGCTATCCGACCTATCGCGAGGGCATCGCTGCGCTATGGGCCGCCGGCGAGGGTCGCGTCGGCGCAGGTCGGCCACCGGCATGAGCGGCAAGCCTGAGCCTCGCTTCGCCGTCCACGACCCGACCGGCCGCTTCGGGAGCAGCTGAGACAGGCTGCAGGCCACGGTCGGTGTCGTCGGCGGCTGGTCCGTGCTCGCGGGTGGCGCCAACCTTTCCAGCGACGACACGATCGGCTCGCACACGGTGGGGTGCGGCCGTGCGCCACTCATCCTCGTCTCTCGATGCCTCCTGATCCGCACCGCATCGACCCGTGATCGGCATGCTGACAAAAGGCGTTGGCGCGCGGGCGGGGGTCGTGTCGGATCATCGTGGAGCACGATGGTGCGATCACCGTCCCGCCCGGGGAGAGGCTGACTCGCGGGACGCACAGGACAAGGCGCAGACCGCCATTGACCGAAATCGATGTTTTTGCTCAGCCTAGGCGCGCGGCGCCCGTTCGCCGCCGGCGCGGCGCAACCCGGCCGGGGCACAGGAGACGGCGATGCCTACCATCGGTTTGCGTGGCATGATGATCGGCGGCGCGGCGGCGCTGATGCTGGCGCTGGGGGTGGGCAGCGCCGCGGCGCAGGCGCCATCGGCAGGCACATCGGCACCTGCCGCCGCACCGAAGTCGACAGACGCCACGGCAACCGAAAAGGCCGCCAAGCCCGAGCTGCTCGACATCAACTCCGCCACGAAGGAACAGCTTGACGCCCTGAAGGGGATTGGTGCGAAGCGCGCCGACGACATCATCAAGGGCCGCCCATACAAGGGCAAGGACGAGCTCTATCAGAAGAAGATCATTCCCAAAGCCGTCTACGCCGGCATCAAGGACAAGATCATCGCCAAGCAGAAGTAGCGCCCTCGCGCCGCAGCCTTCTGCACCGACACCGTCCGGCCTATATGGTACTAGGACATCCCTTCTGGCGATGGAACGCATGCTGGCGAGCGACGACGATATCCTCCGCGAGGCGCAGTCCTGGCGGGAGACCGGCAGGGCGGTCGCGGTGGCGACCGTGGTCTCGACCTGGGGCTCGGCGCCGCGTCCCGTCGGGAGCCACCTCGTCATCGACGGCGAGGGGCTGTTCCTCGGGTCGGTGTCCGGCGGTTGCGTCGAGGGCGACGTCGTCGCCGAGGCGATCGACGTGATCGCGGACGGCGCGCCGCGCCTCCTGGAATTCGGCGTCGCCGACGCGACGGCATGGCGCGCCGGCCTGTCCTGCGGCGGCCACATCCGTGTGCTCGTCGAACGGTTGGATTGAGGCGGGAAGCAGGATCATGCGCCTCGCCGATCTCGCCCTGCTCAACGCCGAGTACGACGCGCGTCGCGCCGTCGCCCTCGTCACCGATCTGCCGGCGAAGGACAAGAAGAGCAGCACGCAGCGCGTCGTGCGCGCCGCGGACGTTGAAGACGATCCGCTCGGCGGGATCATCGCCGAGCATCTTCGAGCCGGGCGCAGCGGCACGCTGGAGCACGACGGCCGCGAGGTATTCATCGCCGTGCGCGTGCCGCCGGTGCGGCTCCTGCTCGTCGGCGCCGTGCATATCTCGCAGGCGCTGGCACCGATGGCGGCAATGCTCGGCCTCGACGTCACCGTGCTCGATCCGCGCACCGCCTTCGCCGACCCCAAGCGTTTCCCGAACGTCCCGCTGCTGCCGGCCTGGCCCGACGATGCCTTGCCGGCCTACGCGCTCGATGCCTTCACCGCCGTCGCCCTGCTGACCCACGAGCCTCGCATCGACGACCAGGCGCTCGTCGCGGCGCTGCGGGCGCCGTGCTTCTACATCGGTGCCCTCGGCTCGCGGAAGACGCATGCGCGGCGCTGCGAGCGCATGGCGGAGCAAGGCTTCGCGCAAGGAGACCTCGACCGCATCCACGCCCCGATCGGCCTCGACATCGCCGCCGTCAGCCCGGCCGAGATCGCCGTCTCCGTCCTCGCGCAGATCGTCGCGGCGCGGCGGCGCAAGCCGATGCGGGCCGCCGCGTGCTTGGGCGCATGAAGTTCGGTCGCGTCGCCGTCGAAGCCGGTGAAGGGCTGATCCTCGCCCATGCCGTGAGGGGCGAGGGGATCACTCTTCGCAAGGGCGAGGTGGTCCGCGCCGTCCACATCGCCGCACTGGAGCGGGCCGGCATCGCAACGCTGATCGGGGCGCGGCTGGAGCCCGACGACGTCGCCGAGAACGTCGCGGCGCTCACACTTGCGCGGCATGTCGCGGGCGAGTGCGTCACCCTCGACCACCCCTTCACCGGGCGCTGCAACCTGCTCGCCGAGGAGGCCGGCCTCGTGCGCGTCCATGCCGCGGCGGTCGATGCGATCAACGCGGTCGATGAGGCGATCACCGTGGCGACGCTGCCGCCCTTCCAACCGGTCGAGGCGGGCGAGGTGGTGGCCACGGTGAAGATCATTCCCTTCGCCGTGCCCGGTGCCCAGCTCGCGTTGTGTCAGGGCGGCGCCTCTGCATCGGTCTCGGTGGCACCTTACCGCCAAGCCCGCGTCGCTGTGGTCTCGACGCTGCTGCCCGGCCTGAAGCCGTCGGTGGTCACCAAGACGCTCGCCGTGCTGGCGGCGCGTCTCGCGCCGGCCGGGGCGACGATCGTCCGTGACGAGAGGGTGCGCCACGATGCCCGCGCGCTCGCGGCGACGCTCGTCGCCTTGCTCGCAGCAGACACGGCCTGCGATCTCGTCGTGGTGTTCGGCGCCTCCGCGATCACCGATCGCCGCGACGTGGTGCCGGTGGCGATCGAGCTTGCCGGGGGTGCCATCGAGCACCTCGGCATGCCGGTCGATCCCGGCAACCTGTTGCTGCTCGGACGCCTGAAGCGCGACGGGGCACGCATCCCCGTGGTCGGCGCCCCGGGCTGCGCGCGCTCCGCCAAGGAGAACGGCTTCGACTTCGTGCTGCGCCGCATGCTCGTCGGCCTCGACGTCACCGGCGCCGATCTGCGCCGGATGGGCGTCGGCGGGTTGCTCAGCGAAATCGCGACGCGGCCGATGCTGCGTCAGCCACATGCCGCACCGGGCCTCGGCGGCGAGGACGATGCGGGCTAGGACGGCGGCAGTGGTCCTCGCCGCGGGACGCGCCGTCCGTTTCGGCGCCGACGCGCGAACGAGCAAGGTGTACGCTCTGCTCGACGGCCGCCCGCTCGTCGCCCACGTCGTCGCCGCCGCGCGGGCGAGCCAGGCCTCGCCGGTGATCGTCGTCGCCGGGCA
>CALMRL010000525.1 GCA_937873345.1 uncultured Beijerinckiaceae bacterium
GCCGGCGGCCGTCGAGTATCTGGAGGGCATCATGGGCGGCATCGCGGTCATCACGGGCGCCGGCGCCGGCGTCGGGCGCGCCACGGCGGAGGCCTTCGCCGGGGCCGGCTACGACCTCGCCCTCATCAGCCGCAATGCCGAGCGGCTGGAGCGTGCCGCCGAGGAGCTGGGCACGCGCTATGGCGTGCGCGCCATCGCCCTGCCCGCCGACGTCGCCGATGCCGGGGCGATCGAGCGCGCCGCCGACGAGGCGGAATCGAAGCTCGGCCCGATCGCGGTCTGGGTCAATGTCGCGATGGCCACCGTGTTCGGCCCGGTGCACGAACTGACGGCGGCCGAGTTCGAGCGCGGCACGGGGGTGACCTATCTTGGACAGGTGCACGGCACGATGTCGGCGCTGAAACGGATGCGCCCGCGCAACCGCGGCACCATCATCAACGTCGGCTCGGCGCTCAGCTATCGCTCGGTGCCGCTGCAGTCGATCTACTGCGGCGCCAAGTTCGCGATCCGCGGCTTCACCGACGCGCTGCGCTCGGAGCTGATCCACGACAAGAAGGACATCCAGCTGACGATGGTGCACCTGCCCGCCGTCAACACGCCGCAGTTCGACTGGGCGATGAACAAGCTCGGGCGCAAGGCGATGCCGGTGCCCCCGGTGTACCAGCCCGAGGTGCCGGCGCGCGCGATCCTGTTCGCCGCCACGAACCACCGGCGCGAGATCTGGGTCGGCTTCCCCACGGTGCTGGCGATCCTCGCCAATCGCGTCGCGCCGGGGCTGATCGACCGCTATCTCGCCACCGCCGGCTACAAGGGGCAGATCACCGACCAGCCGCTGCCGCCCGACGCGCCGGCCAACCTCTACGAGAGCGTGCCCGGCCCCTACGGCGCCCACGGCCGCTTCGACCAGGTCGCGCGCGACGGCAGCTGGGAAATGTTCACCGACCGTCATCGCGACGTCTTCTGGGGCACGGCGATCGCCGTCGCGTTGCTCGCCGCCACGGGGGTGATCGGGCGGCAGGCAAACGGCAGGTCGAGGAAGAGGCGTCGCTCGCTGTTCGGCTGAACGGCACGGCCTTGATCGGGGGAAAGGGGCTCGCTACCACGGATCGACCTCTCCCTCGCGAAAGTCCGTCGATGCGCCGCACGCTCTCGCCCGCGATCGCCAGCCAAGCCGCCGCAGCATACCGGACGGCGGAGCTGGGCGAGTTGCCGCGCTGGAACCTCGCCGACCTCTACGCCGGCATGGACGCGCCCGCCTTCGCCGCCGACATGGGGCAAGCGCTCGACGACTGCGCGCGCTTCGCCGCCGACACCCGCGGCCGACTGGAAGGGCTGGCGCGTGACGGCGGGCTCCTCGCGGCCGTCCAGCGCTACGAGGCGATCGACGACCGCCTCGGCCGGCTGATGAGCTACGCCGGCCTGGTCTACGCCGAGGACACCACCGACCCGGCCCGCACCAAGTTCTACGGCGACGCGCAGGACAAGGCGACGCGCGCCGGCACCGACCTGCTGTTCTTCCCGCTGGAGCTGAATCGCCTCCCCGACGCCGTGCTCGACGCCGCCGCGGCGGGCGAACTCGCGCACTACGGGCCCTGGCTCGACGACCTGCGCAAGGACAAGCCGCACCAGCTCGCCGACGACATCGAGACGCTGTTCCTCGAGAAGTCGGCGACCGGCGCCTCGGCGTGGAACCGCCTGTTCGACGAGACGCTGGCGGCGATCCGCTTCCCCGTCGACGGCGCGGAGCTGGCGCTGGAGCCGACCCTGTCGCTGCTGCAGGACCCCGACGGCGCCCGGCGCAAGGCGGCGGCGCAGGGGCTGTCGGCGGGGCTGTCGGCGAACATCCGCACCTTCTCGCTGATCACCAACGTGCTGGCCAAGGACAAGGAGATCGCCGACCGCTGGCGCGGCTTCGCCGACATTGCCGATAGCCGCCACCTTTCGAACCGCGTCGAGCGCGAGGTGGTGGACGCCTTGAGCGCGGCGGTCACCGCCGCCTATCCCCGCCTGTCGCACCGCTACTATCGCCTCAAGGCCAAGTGGTTCGGCGTGGCGAGCCTGCCGCACTGGGACCGCAACGCGCCGCTGCCCGACGCGGCGATGCCGAGCGTGCCGTGGGGGCAGGCCCGCGACACGGTGCTCGACGCCTACGGCACGTTCTCGCCGGCGATGGCCGGCATCGCCCGGCGCTTCTTCGACGAGCGCTGGATCGATGCGCCGACGCGGGCCGGCAAGGCGCCGGGCGCCTTCGCCCATCCGACGGTGCCCTCCGCGCACCCCTACGTGCTCCTGAACTACCAGGGCCGCCCGCGCGATGTGATGACGCTCGCGCACGAGCTCGGCCACGGCGTGCACCAGGTGCTGGCCGGGCGCCAGGGCGCGCTGATGGCGCCGACGCCGCTCACCCTGGCCGAGACGGCGAGCGTGTTCGGCGAGATGCTGACCTTCCGCTCGCTCCTCGCCCGCGCCGGCACCGTCGCCGAGCGTCGCACCCTGCTCGCCGGCAAGGTCGAGGACATGATCAACACGGTGGTGCGGCAGGTCGCCTTCTACCAATTCGAGCGCCGCCTCCACACCGCACGCCGCGAGGGCGAACTCACCAGCGAGCGCATCGGCGAGATCTGGCTCGGCGTGCAGGGCGAAAGCTTAGGCCCCGCGATCACTCCGATGCCGGGCTACGAGGTGTACTGGGCCTACGTGCCGCACTTCGTGCACTCGCCCTTCTACGTCTACGCCTACGCCTTCGGCGACTGTCTGGTGAACTCGCTCTACGGCGTCTACGAGCGCGCGAGCGAGGGCTTCGCCGAGCGTTACCTGAAGATGCTGGAGGCGGGCGGCACCAAGCACCACTCCGAGCTGCTGGCGCCGTTCGGGCTGGACGCGACCGACCCCGGCTTCTGGGACATCGGGCTGGGAATGATCGGGGGGATGATCGACGAGCTTGAGGCGATGGAGGGGTAAACCCTTCAGTACCGCGTCGTCAGCTCCGTCAACCACGCCGGCGAGGCCGCGACGAGCTTGCCTTCCAGCACCTTGTCGGCGCCCGACAGCATCAAGGCGCCGAGCACGATCAGCAGCGCCCCCATCGCCGCCTTCATCGCCTTGCCGAACCCGAGCAGGTTGCCGCGCACCCGCATCAGCGTCTCGCGCGACAGGAAGCCGAGCGCGGCCAGCGGCACGCCGGCGCCGAGCCCGTAGGCCAGCATCACCAGGCTGGCGAGCGCGAGGCTCTTCGATTCCGAGGCGAGCAGGATGGCGGCGCCGAGCGTCGGGCCGCCGCAGGGCGACCACACCGCGCCGAGCAGCAGCCCCAGCACCGCCTGCCCGCCCAGCCCGCTCGG
>CALMRL010000526.1 GCA_937873345.1 uncultured Beijerinckiaceae bacterium
AGTACACCCCGCGTCGCCGACCGAGACCGTCGCTGCGATGGGGCGCAGAGCGACGGCGCCGACCCTCAAGGACAAGTCCGTCGAGGCCGCCTTCTTCTCGCAGAGCCTGAAAGCGGCTGAGAGGAAAGTCGATGACGCGCATTGGCGTGACTTTGATGGCGACCCCATCACGGGCTCTCAGCTCGACTTTGGCCATTCATGCGGCATGGTAAAGTGCGTAAGCCCAAGGGGCGGGCAAAGTGAAGCGCCGTTTCGTTGGGTGCCATCGTAATTTTCCACGGCCATCGAGAGCGCGCGAGAAACATGCATGTCTCCGATAGACTCAGACATGCGTGCGAGCTGCAATACCAAGTCGTAAATGTACTCGCGAATTTCCTTCGCATCGCATTGCATTGGATTGATTACCCTATCGTCCATAACCCTCGTCCTCACGCTACTTTACAGCTATAGATGATTTGCAGACAATTCTGGGAGGTCTTAGCAAGCTCTGCAAACAAGATAGAGCCTTCTATCTTTGTGCCTTCTTTTGCTAGGCCGCGTCGTCACGCAGAGGGAAATCGTCAAGTCTGTCTGCCAGTTCCTCGGCCTGGAGGGCAAGACTATGGATGTCATCAACATTTCCATTGCACAATTCTGAAACATCCCGTAAGATTTTCGCGCTGATTCGAAGCAAGCTGGCAAGCTGTTGCAGGTCCTCGGTGCCGAAGTTAGCCGTCATCATGATGTCCTGAAGCCCGAGTGGTTGGTTCCAGAGCTTGCTCCGCGCATCGATGGGTCATGCGGCGATGAGGTTCACTTCGGCGGTCAGGCCGGTTGCGGTTCGTATGGCGCCTTCGAGAGCGCGGCTGATGTCCCACAGTCCGAACTCGATCGTTCCATGGTTGTTGGTACGATGTCGGCCGAGCACAATGTGTTTGAGGCCGCATCGGCGATAAACGCGCGCCATAGACTGCTCGTAGATCGCTGTGATCTGGGAGACGCCTGCTTCGAGGCCGAAGAGGCTCATGCCAAGCAGGACCTCGCAGGCCGCTTGGGAGACGCCATTGTGCTGAAGCTTCCCGGCATTTGGCACTGCGAACCGGGTGGCTTCCCAGATCGTCGGCGATCGTATGGTGAGACCGGGGAACATCGTTGCGAATGCTGAAGACGCCATATGATCAAGGGTCGTGTTGATCAATCGAACGGAGCCGAGCAAGCGACCGACGGGGTCCACGCTCAGTACATAGACGGTGTCATCCCGATCGTAGGCATCAATTTCATAGATGCCATCCGTTGATGGGATTTCCCACTTCTTGTCATCGATGAAGACTGCTTTCCGGTGTCGAAACATCTGATCGAAGAGATCATCGCAGTCGCTACGATCATAGCCGTGCAATAGCCGGATCATGATTATCTCCCGACGGTTCGTTGGGAGATTAACGATCTTCCGCTGCTGCAAACCATTCCCTGATTATGGGATTTCGATCACGAGATCAGGCCTGCGCGTATCGCTTTGGCGACCGCGTGCACGCGGTTCAATGCGCCGAGCTTGTACCGAGCGGAGTCGAGGTGGGCTTTGGCTGTTTCTCTGCTTACGCCGAGGCTGAAGCCGACCTCGTCTGTCGTCTTGCCCTCGGCCGACCACTTCAAGGCTACGATCTCGCGCCGTGTCAGGGCATTCAGATCGGGTTCCTGCTTGAGGCCGTGCATCTCAACGACATGCTGGTGCACGAATTGGGCGACATGGACGAGATCGCGGGTCAGTTCGTAGCGTCTGTCTTCCCACTGAGCGACGGTGTCATCGGTTGTGGCGCTGAACAGCGCCCATGTACTGGCGTTAGGTCCGCGCACAGGAATGGTAAGACCCTGCTGTCCGACGCGTGCCTCGCTTGCTTCCTTAAATAGCTTGACGACCTTCGGCTTGGTTTTGGGCAAGCGGCTCCAGTCGATGGGGGTGATTGATCTAGCTCCCAAATTAAAGACGGGATCGATTGCCACATACCTTTCTGACTTATAATGATCTACCCAGTCATCTGAATAGGTCAAAAGCAGGAAAGGATTGGTAATCGATTTTCCAGGCAATGATGGACTATGATACACCAAGTGAGTGCGCCCGTATAAGCCTCTTAAATGATCGATGAACGTTGTCAGTGCCATGTCGTTGACGTCTCTTTCCAGCTTTAGAAGACGCGCGACTTCCAGACGATCTAAGTGCATTTTCATTAATTTATCAATCTAGTTCAGCGTTGATACATATACAGAGAAGACCACAAACCTTTTCCTGACTGCAAGCGGATGATTCAAGCATCTGCTGGCACAAATTGCGTTTGCACGTCGAAGCGCGGTTTATCTATCCCAGGCCTTAAGGTGGCTTATCTGATCGACCAAGGCTACTGGATCAGGATGGGCGGGTCGGGCAACCAACATCTGATGCCTCGCCCATTGGGAGGGCGGCTGGGGTCGCGTCGGCCTCATGCTCAACTCTCAAGGAGCGCTTGGCGCCGCGCCGCCACCTGCTCGCGCTCCCACACCTCGAAGGGGCACTCGACGACACCGGCAGGCTCTGCCGCGAGATAAGCTTCGCAGCTCTCGCAAACGGCACTTTGCCAGCTCAACTGCATCACGGAGGTGTGCTGGCGGCAACGCGTGCATGTGGCCGTGATCGGACGCAGCTTGCCGACGAAGGCGATGACCTCGTCGTGCATCCAACCATCCCCGCACCACCAGTAGCGCACCAGGGCATCGTGATTACGGCTGACCCACTGCCGGGCCAGCCCTTCCGCGTCGGGCGTGACCGGGGGCTGCGGTCCTGCCAGCATCACTGCGACGCCGGGCTCGTTCCGCCCCGCCTTGGCTGACCACTTCACGGACTGATTCGTGAAGGAACCGGTGGAGATCGTGATGCAGCCGGGAACGCCGGTCGTGGCTTCGGAAAGGTTCAGCGACTCGATGATCTCATCGGGATCGCCCCACACCTTGCAGACGATCTCGACCACGTAGCCCGCGTCGTCGGCCATGCGCTCGATGTCGGCCTGCATGGTGGAGGACGAGCGCAGAGTGACCTTCTGCCAATCACCGTCGCGCTCAAGCAGGATCAGCTCGCCCGCCTTGGCGATCCGAGTCTGGAAGAGCGGCTTGACGGTGTCGCCGCCTGCGAGCGGCTTGAAGCGCAGCGTGTAGACGCGATCCTCTGGAGATGATCGATAAGGTCCGGTGGCGAGGTGCTGCGTCCAGGCCGCGTCCTTGGTGCTGCCGGGCGGGGGAAAGGCGTCATCCATCGCGCTTGCTCACTTGCGGGACGATCGTGCTAGTCGTGCAGCAGCACGATGTCGTCGCTGTTGATCGGCAAGCCGCCCTTGCCGTCGATGATCGCACGTAAGGCCTCCAGGACGGCCGTGGAGCCGTGATCCTTTATGGATGGGCAATCCACGTGCAGCCGAGGCTCCAGACCTTCCTTGACCCACTCCACGCTCGCCACCACGAAACCGTGGCTGGCCATCGCGTCACGAAGCTGCCCGAACACGTGCTCGCGTCCCTCGGCGACATACCCAGCCATCTCGTCAACGCAATGCTCGCAGATAGGCGCAACAGCACCGGCGCCGACGGTGATGGTTCGACCCGGCTTGCGTTCGCAGGCCGAGCACGGCGGCATCAGCACGCGAGACCGATGGTGGGACATCTTCACTCGTTCGGTCTTGTCGGCGTCGAGGTCGAGCGTCACCACGCGCCGTTCGCGCTCGTCGTGATACTCGATCTCGAAGGCGTGGTCGTTGTGAACGTGGACGACCGAAGCCTCGACACCGTCGATGGAGATTGTCTGAAACTCTTTCAGCATGCGCCCTTCTTATAATTTCGCTGACCCCTGCCCATCAAGCAGTCTTGCCTGCCAGGGCTGATCGACGAAGTAGACGCCGCATGCCTCACCTGGATCGCCCATGCGCCATTGCCAGCGCCAGCAATCAATGATCAGCCGGTCCAGCACGTCGAACAGAGCGATGGAGCAGCCGAACCGAGCGACAAGGCCGGTCAGCCGATAACAGCCGTAGCGTTGGCAGTCACGGCAGGCGATCCGTACCCAGGTGTGCGGGTAGTCACCCAGCGCGAGGTCGTAGAGCGGCGTCATGCTCGCTTCGAGCCGAAAAGGCCATCACCGAGCAGGGCCTCGCGAAACTCCTCCAGGGGTGTGCGGACCAGGATGCACTTGCCAGCGACGGTGACGTACGTCTCGGCGGCCATCTCATCGACATCCGCGACCAGAGCAACCGACGTAACGCGAGCGACGTACCGTATGCCGTCGTCCCCGCGAAACTCGATGTACGATCCGTAGCGCTCAATGCTCATCGCTCGTCCTCCGGTTGCGACTCAGAGAACGAAAGACGAACACAGCAGTGGGAGGGTGTCCACGAGCGCGACTATTCACAACGCCTGATTGTGGATAGCGGGCATTCGAGGCGAGGAGAGGCTTGCTTTTCTGTCAACGATCTTGGTCAGCCCTGATCCTCGACCACGAGATCGACCAAGCGAACTCCCAAGCCTTTTGCGATGAACGCCATCGTCTGGATGGTGACGTTCTTCTCGCCCCGTTCGACCTTGCTCAGATAGCTCTGCGAGATGGAGAGCTTCTGGTCGATGAGGCTGGCAAGCTGAGTCTGGCTGAGACCCTTCTCAAGACGCAGGCGCGCGATGTTCCGTCCAACGACCAGTTGCGCGTCCATAGGCGTCGCAAGACTGGCTCTAGCTTTCGTTCACGAACAGGTCTTATAAGAACTATCATCAGGTCTTCACCCATGGGGATGGGCTGACCTGCTGCGGGGGGACTTCCATGACGAGCGATGCCAACTCCTTCAACGACACAAGCGCGTCCGTCCAGGCTGGTGCTTGCACGGCTCCGGTTCGGGCTTACCACCGCAAGTGGCAGAGCGCGTTTGACGCCGCAGAAGATGAGGAGAACGCGAAGAAATCGGGCGCTGTCCGAACGACCACGACGGAGCGCATGAAACGCGGCTGGAAGCTGCAAAGCATTCCAGGCTTCTTCTTCGGTCCGCTGTACTACTTCTACCTCGGCATGTGGCGAAAAGGGCTGCTGATCATCGCCCTGGTGCCGATCATCGCTGTCGTTCAGACAATCACTGGTGGTGGGAAGTTTTTTGACCTTCTGATCCCGGTACTTTGCATGACATACGCCAAGCGGGACTACTACAAGTTCTGTACCCGTGGCGAGACCGTGTGGCGGTGGGCACGGTTCTCGAAAAACATCTGGACCGATGCAGCGCTGGTGGCGGCATCGGTGATCGCGTGCAGCGTCGGGATAGCGGCGCTGGATAATGCGGGCGGCGACAAGGTCAGCTCGCACGTGACTTCAGATGCGCCGCTGCAATCAGCGGCAGCCACCTCTTCGGAGGACGCCACAGCACCGGAGGGAACAGTCAGTATTTCGAAGCGGCCAGATGTCAAACTGAATCCCGACGATTACCATATCATCGTCACTAGCAGGGTGAACAGTCTCCGCATTTTGGGACTTGTCGTCAACCGAGGTTCCTGCCGTCTGATCGTGGAGGACACTAATACTTCTTTACACTTCGGGGAAGCTTATTCCGAGTATGCCATGTGCAATCCCATCGAAGTCACGGTCAAGACCAGCTTAGGAACGGCAACGGCCACCTGGAACGACTAGCAAGTAAGGCTAGAGATGCGCGACATTGAGCAGGCTTAAGTCTGCCTTCAACCGTCGATGCTTCTCAGCACCTTGACCTTCGACACACGATATTCCCAGGGCTCATCGCGCAGCTCTGGGATTTCCACCCCGCTTCAGTAACCCTTAGCGTAGTGATCGATCTCGCAGACACTGTTCGGCGGTGCTTCAGCAAGACGTTGAAGCCATCCTGTGTGATGGCGATCGACCTGTCCGACCGGGTCGACCTCGTAGATGTGCTCGGCCGATCCTGCCGGTGACAGCATCAGGTAGAACGAGCGATCCCTGGGCAAGCAACCTTCCGGCCGTCTTGCCTCAAGGCGCCCTTCCAGCATGGCGCCGAGCGGATGGGCGGCGCCATGGCGCTCGATCGTCTCTCCCGGCCTCATGGTTCTGCCAAGCTCAGGTACAGTCTCGGCCGCGTGATCTCTAAAAGTCGCATATCCTATTTACGCTGCGCGTAGGCGCGGTATGCCCGCCGGTGGGAGACATTCAAGGCGTTGGCAAATCCACCGAGCGCGCTAGAACAAAGAGAGAACGCAGGTCTGGTAGGGGTGGACATCATGGCGGATCAGGGGGGAGCTGGCGATCCCGCTCCAGACATCCTGGAGGATGCCGTGGAACGAGCCCTGGCGGCATGCGACGGCAATCCGCGCGCGACCATCCGTGCCCTGCTGATCGCGCTGGATGCGACCGAGCAACAGGTCGAGGAGCTAAGGGCCGAGGTCGCGCGCATCGAGGCAGCCATATCTGGCGGCTACGTGCGAGGGCGGCTGCGGCGTGACAACAGCACGACGTAGCTCAGCCTGCGGGGATGCGCCTGTCCGAGTTTCCCTGGGTGGTGGTCCGCCTCCACTGTAAGCTCTGCCCACGCCGCGGCCAGTACCGGCTGGCCCGTCTCGCGGCCAAGCTCGGGCCGGAGATGGAGCTGGAGGTGGTGCTTGAGGAGGTTGCCGCCGATTGCCCGTGGATGCGGCGCGGCATGCGGGTCCGCAAGTACGAGGCGCGCTGCGGCATCCGTTTCACGGACCTCGACGGCCGTGCCAACCCGCCTCCGGACCTGCCGCCCGCGATGGTGCGGCTGCGGCTGGTCGGCGGGGATGAGGGGAAGGAAGATAGCCAGCAAGCCGACCCCGCACGACGCCGTCGATGACGTGTACGCGGAGGCCGCGCGCATCCTCGTGCTCGGCGAGGCATATTGTGCTGGCCTTCCGTGGGACGCGCTCGACATGGACGAGAAGGTTGAGTGGCACTCCCGCGGTCTCCGCTACCGGCGGACTATGGAGGAGCGCGGCATGATCGTCACCGCCGAGGATGACCTCCAATGAGTACATGCAGACCAGGGAGGTGCGCGCGTCGGCTGCTGATCACGTTGAGCGTCGTATTGGCCGCTGGCCCTCTCGCCGCTGAACCCGCGGCGGACAAGCTGCACGAGGACAACATCCAGGTCTTCGCCATGGTCGCCGCCATAGCGCAGTCCGCATCGGATCGATGCGCGGACATCAAGATCAACGTGCCGGTGCTCCAGGCGATCAAGGGCGGCATCGGCTACGATCCCGATCGGGATGGGATCGCCCTTCGTGCCGCCGTGCAGAGCAACCTCGCCAGCATCGCCACCGCGATTACGGCTGCGCCCAGCCTCCAGGCGTGGTGCGACATCGCTTATGGTCAATTTGGACCGGGCGGCACCGTGACGCCGGGGCTGATGCTGCGATGAGGGTCGCTATCCTGGTCATTGCTACGATCGCCGCTATGGCCCCTGCGGAGGCCCGTAGCCGCCATCACGAGCCGTTGGTGCTGTCAGACACCTACAGCGTGCCGGACCCGCTGCTGACGCCCGGAGGCATCAATCCGAGCGCCACCCTCGACGTGATCTGCACGACGACGACCAAGGCTCGGCGCAACGTCACCCCGGCGACCAGGGCCAAGGTGCTGCGCGACTACAACCAACCACCGGTGACGACGGAGGACTACGAGCTGGATCATCTCGTGCCACTCTGCTTGGGCGGGAATAATTCAGCCGCCAACCTGTGGCCGCAACCAGCGCCGGACTACCACGTCAAGGATGAGCTGGAGTTCGCGCTGTGCTCCTACGTCTGCCAGGGCAAGGTGCCGCTCGAACAAGCGCAACGCGAGATTGCCGACGATTGGGTCTGGGCGGCCAAGCGCTACCTCGGTCGATGACGGTCGTGCATCTCTACCGAACGTAGGGGCGGGGCGAGCGTCCAGTACCTTCCTGCACCAACTGTTCTGGTCGGAGCAGAGCCGCCGGACGACGCTCAGCAACGAACGACGCACAACGCGGTTGGGGCATGGCAGCACACGGAGGCCCGTGCGCGCTTCCAGGTATCCCATCAATGAAGATCGCCACCCTCGCCGTTATCGCGGCGTCGCTCGTCTCGCTCGTCCTGCCGAGCTTGGCCGAAGCCGCAATGACGCGTCACCGTACCACCCATCATGTTATGATGCGGAGCCATCGCATGCATGTCGGAGGGATGGGTGGCACCAGCGGCCGGATGCCCGGCTACCGCAACTTCTGAGCTTCGCACTTCCTGATTGCGACAAGACTTCGACCATCACCGGTCGGAGCCCTGTTGGCGTCTTCAGCCTCGATGGATGGGGACGCCTGCACACCAGCAATAAGCCTCATCATCAGGCATTTCGAACGCTGTGGTAAGTATTCCGTAACCAGTGGCAGCATGGGCTTAGCTCATCGACGCTGGAATGACCCTACGGAGTCATAGGCTAGGCGAATGCTTAAACTCGAATAAATCAATATCAGTCTTGTGCCGAAAGTTTCCTTATAACGCTCGATGTACAGACAGTCGGTGTCTGGCTGATAAATGCGATGCGTATCTCGACCGAACGCGTTCAGGTCTAGACTGATTGCGTACCGCCTTGCATCTGCTCAAGCTGATTCGATCGCGTTGCTCTCGGCTGCATAAAAAGAAGTCAACGGATCATGCCTTCGACCGTCTGAATGATACCCATGATCGCCCGCCCTCGAATTGGAACACTGATCCGTTAATGCATCGCTGATCCCATGGTTCATCGACGATAAGGATGTACCATGCAGTAACGCGTGGCAGGGATTGATACGCATGGATGGCGTGAGCAAGCGAGCTTTGCGTCTTTTTACATCGTACTCGGCCCCTATGTGAGACGCTTTGTCTAGTATGTATGGCGCACCTTTAGGTTATCTTTCCGAGATGGCTTACAATGAACGTTCCGGTTTCTTGCAGAGGAACGTCCGTCTTCTGCACGCTTTATTTCCAGCTTCGCTATCGTGCGGAGATCATCATGAGTGCAATGCTAATCCAGCTCGGACCTTCCGTCGAATAGTGCTTCTATGTTTGACTGTAGCTGTGGTGTTTATGACTGGGATGATGCTAACTCATCCACACTGATCCATGTCGATAAGTTTCCAGTGATGGATTTCAAGCAGACGTTGGTAACTCTCTACAGTTATTGCGCTGAATTTGTGAAGCGAATTGAACAGATGGAAGGTGAGAAACCTATATCAGGCAAGGTCTTCTGATCAAATCCTATCGCTGACGCATCCTATGAGGAGCTTGCTAGCGGGCTGCATCGTGATTGTTGCCGCTCGGGCGAGCGCGCTCTGCCTTCAGGCGTAGCATTCCAGCGCGGGAGAGATAGAAGCCGAGCGGCGTCGCTTTGATGAGACCAAGCGCGACAAGCCTCAATGTCGCTCGGGTCGGTTCGGCGTTGGACGCGTCGGGGCTGTCGATCGCTTCGAGCGCCGCCAGTTCCTCGCTTGATAGAGGAACCGACTCGTTCAAGGACGTGATCTCGCTCCGTAGAGCTTATCTCACGTTAGAACGGGACAGAGTGTCTGGCAATGACTCAGCCTGAGGTGGACAAAAGGTAGCGCTTTCAAAGGCGGTCTGCTTGTTCTTAAGGTGCGAGTAAGACCAAAAACTCTACCCGCTACAAGGCCGTTGCCCGCGAGTACGGGACCGATCTCAGCGAAGAAGCCTTCGGCGATGCGGTGACGAAGGTGGCACGTCTTCAGAGCACGCGCGCCGCAGCAAAGCCTGATCGTCAACGATAGCGCCGGTCCTATCCTGAACCGTGACCACCAGCCGGGGGTTCGCGCGGAAGTGATGAACCGCGACGACCGCTTCGGATGCGGTTGCGACGCCGATGGTGTCGATCGCGAAACGGCCAAGGACGCCCCGGATCAGATAGGCGGCGCTCATGACAGGCTCCGCGCGGTCGCTTCGAAGGGAAGCAACATCATGTCTTCGAGCGCAATTCGGTGCTCATCGTGCATGACAGAGATCATCGCCTCAAGAATCGAGCGGAGGTCGGGCGACAACGAGCCGACCCGCTCGTGATCGGAAAGGGTTCGTTCCGCGTGGGCGAGCAGGTGCTGCTGGATCAGCAGATCGAGGGTCTGTCTGCGAATCACGCTGCGCCTCTTTATGCAGCATCATCTATCTCAGATAGCCGTGAAGGACAGCCCTGCCTTCCAGCGTCCTTCTGAGCGGCGATCAGCGCAGATGCCAGGGCACGGTTCGTCTTCGAGTGCCACCTGGACGGTCGATCGATTCATAGCCGCTACGACCGGGGCGGAAAGGGCTGCGTCCAGCATGGCTCGGGCGATAGAGGTCAGCCACGATCGATGAGATGGTTGCTCAGCCTGATAGGTGCTGCCGGATGGGATGAGCGGATGGAAGACCACCAGCAGCAATACGTGACGGCGGGGCGGCTTATTCCTCCGCCTCGATCTTCGCCAGCGGCGCTGTCAGCTCGCACACGACCCCCGTGGCTGGGTAGCTGATCCGTACCTCGCCGCCGATCGCCCCGGGCAGTCCGCGCTCGATCAGCACGCTGCCGAAGCCTCGACGCGTCGGAGCCGCCACCGGCGGCCCGCCCGCCTCGGTCCAACGCAGATGCAACGCCGCGTTGGGCTGCCCATCCTCGATCGTCCAGGCGACGCTGACGACGCCGTCGGCCGTCGAGAGCGCTCCGTACTTGGTGGCGTTGGTCGCGAGTTCGTGGACGAGCAGCGCCAGCGACAGGGCAGCGCGCGGGCCGACCCGCACCAGCGGTCCTGACAGGCGCAGCCTCTGCACCTGCGCATCATCGTGGATGGCCAGAGCCTCGCGCACCAGCTCTTCCAGGCTGGCGCCCTCGCGCGCGCCAGTCAGCAGGATGTCGTGGGCCTTGCTCATCGCCACCAAGCGGGCGGACAGGGCGTCGCGCGCGCTGGTCAGGTCGGCGGCGTTGCGCAGCGTCTGGTTGGCGATTGCCTGCACCATCGCCAACGTGTTCTTCATCCGGTGGCTGAGTTCGCGGTTGAGGATGCTCTGGTGCTCGGCCGCCTGCACCCGCGCCGAGATGTCGTTGAGCAGCACCGCCACCTGCCGCCGCATCGGCGGTTCGATGCGATGGGCGGTGACCTCGATGTGTCGTCGTGCAAGGACGAACTCGCGCTCGAAGCGCACCGGCTCGCCCGTGCGCAACACCTTGGCGAATGCCTCCACCCAGCCATCCGCCTCGTCGGGCGACATCGTGCGGATGCTCTGGCCGACGACGTTGGCGATGCCGGTGTGCCGCTCGTAGGCGAGGTTGGCCTCGACGTGGACGTAGTCGCTCATGGGTCCGTGCGGTCCGTCGCGGAACTCGATGACGCAGAAACCCTCGTCGATGCTGTCGAACAGCGTGCGATAGCGTGCCTCGCTTGCCGCGATGCGCTCACCGGCGAGGCGCTGCTCGGTTCGGTCGCGCAGGACTTTGACGAAGCCGAGCTGAGTGCCGTCGTCGTCGCGCAGCGGCAGCATCTCGCCCGACGCCCAGAAGCGGCTGCCATCCTTGCGCAGGTGCCAGCGCTCGTCCGAGGCGCTGCCGTCGCGCAAGGCAAACGTCATCTCCGTCCCGATCCGGTCGATGTCGCGGTCTTCCGGGGTGAAGAAGCGGTTGGCGATTTGACCGATCATCTCGTCTGCCGTCCAGCGCATCACCTTTTCTGCGCCGCTAGTCCAATCGGTGATCAACCCGTCTCGGAGGGTGGCGGCGAGGGCGAT
>CALMRL010000527.1:0-241 GCA_937873345.1 uncultured Beijerinckiaceae bacterium
GTCATCGTCTCTTCCGTTGGGAAACCGCTTGCGGGTCAGCCGGCGTCGCCGGCGATCCCGCTCACCGGCCGGTCGTCCTAGCCGGCCCTACCTGAAGAGCCGTTGAACGCCGCGTTCATGGGGTGGTTGCCTACTGGCGGACGTCGCACCGGACCATGCCGACCCATGCCCCGCCGCCTCGGCGGCCGCATTCAAGCCGCCCGCAGCGCCTCGCAGACGTCGTCGACGACGCCTTCCCCCA
>CALMRL010000527.1:258-3118 GCA_937873345.1 uncultured Beijerinckiaceae bacterium
GTACCCGACGGGCGGATCTCCAGTCGACCGGTGCCGCCAAGCAGCGCCCGGCCGGCATCGGCCGCCGCCGCAAGCCTGTCGGCCGGCACGAAGCGGCCCGGCTCCAGCCGCACGTTCTTGAGGATCTGCGGCACCGGCTCGAAGCGCCGGCATACCTCCGAGACGGGGCGCTCGCGCCGCTTCACCAGCGCCATCACCTGCAGCGCCGCGACCAGCCCGTCGCCGGTGGTGACGTAGTCCGACAGGATGATGTGGCCCGACTGCTCACCGCCTAGATTGTAGCCGTGGCGACGCATGTGCTCGAGCACGTAGCGGTCGCCGACGGCGGTGCGCTCCAGCGACAGGCCGAGCGAGCCGAGATAGCGCTCCAGCCCGAGGTTGCTCATCAGCGTCGCGACGATGCCGGGCTGGCTCAGCCTGCCGTCCTCCTGCCAGGACTGCGCCACCGTGGCCATCAGCTGGTCGCCGTCGACGACCTCGCCGCGCTCGTCGACCACGATCACCCGGTCGGCGTCGCCGTCGAGCGCGATACCGATGTCGGCACGCATCTCGCGCACCTTGCGCACCAGAGCGTCGGGGGCGGTGGAGCCGACCCGGCGGTTGATGTTGAAGCCATCCGGCTCGACGCCGATCGCGAACACCTCGGCGCCCAGCTCCCACAGCGCCTCGGGGGCGACCTTGTAGGCGGCGCCGTTGGCGCAATCCACCACCACCCGCAGGCCGTCGAGGCTGAGCTGGCGCGGCAGCGTCATCTTGGCGAACTCGACGTAGCGCGCCTGCACGTCGTCGACCCGCTTGGCACGGCCCAGCGCCTCGGGCTTCGACAGCCGGATCGGGTCGACGCCATCCACGAGGCGCTCGATCCTCGTCTCGATCTCGTCGCTGAGCTTGTAGCCGTCCGGCCCGAACAGCTTGATGCCGTTGTCCTCGAAAGGGTTGTGCGAGGCCGAGATCATGATGCCGACATCGGCGCGCATCGAGCGGGTCAGCATCGCCACCGCCGGCGTCGGCATCGGTCCGAGCAGCAGCACGTCCATGCCGACCGAGGTGAAGCCGGCCTGCATCGCGCTCTCGATCATGTAACCCGACAGCCGCGTGTCCTTGCCGATCACCGCGCGGTTGCGGTGGTGGCCGCGCTGGAACAGCATGCCGGTGGCCTGCGCCACCCGCATCGCGAGGTCGGGCGTGATCACCCCGTTCGCCTTGCCGCGAATGCCGTCGGTACCAAAATGCCGGCGCGGAGCGGCGGGCTTGGGCGCGGCGGGGCTGGTCCGAGTGGAATTGGGCACGCCGGTCGCGGCGTCGCTGGCGATGGGATCGCGTTGCATCGGATCGCGTGTCATGAGCAGCGCTCTACCAGTCCGCGGAGGCGATGGCCATGCGCCGCCGCGTTCATGGTGAGTCGCGCCGATCGCTAAATGCCGGAACCTCGCCCCCCGGCAGCCGCCGCCGCTGCACCATCCTTCGGCACCGGGAAGCGCAGTTCCTGCAGCAGCGGCCGGTCCGAGCCGGTCGGGACCGCCGGCGGCGCTGCCTCGGGCGCAGTCGGCTTGACAGCCGCTTTCGCTGCCTTCTTCGCGGGAGCGCGATGCGGCTTCTCGATCTTGGGCACGGTCTCCTTGGGCACGGCCTCGGCGACGGGAGCGCTCTCAGCGACCTTGAAGCTTTCGAGAGCCGCGGTCGTCTGCTCCGTGCGCACGCCGTTGTTGTCGTAGGTGTCCTCTTCCGAGCGGACCCAGCGGTGAACCTCCGGCACATACCAGTAGGTGAAGAGCTGACGGCCGGAGAACAGGCGATTGCCCTGCCGCGTCATGGTGACGACGCGGCTGCCGTCGGCGCCGCGCCCGGCCTGGGTCAGGGTGTTGGGCGGCAGCTCGACGGTCCACTTGCCTTCGCCCTCGATCCGCAGCGTACGGAACGTGCCGGCCGGCACCGTGACCTCCTCCCAGCCGGCGACCCTGTAGGTCATCTCGATCCGCTCGCGACTGTGGCGGCGGTCTGCCGGCGTGTTCTCGGTGAAGTCGATCGACCAGGACTTGCCGGGGCCAAGGGGGAAGAGGAGAGGGCGGTTGACGGTGGTGAGCTTGCCGTCGACCGACCGGGTCCGGCTCCAGTCGGGATTGGCCAGCATCTCGCGCCCCGGCGCATCCGAGCCGGCAGGCCGGGTCTCGATGCTGAGCAGATGGTCGTCGACGCGGGTCAGCGTCATCGTCTCGTGACCGGTGCGCAGCGTGCCCCTGACATTCTTTACGATTTCGTAGGTCCAGCTGTCGCCAGGCTCGAACGTCGGGGCTGGCACCGCCGCCGCGCAAGCTGTCGGGGCCCAGGCGGTTATCGCGGCGGCGAGAAGCGGCAGGGCAAGCGCGGCTCGCAGGATGAAACGGGTCTGACAAGAGGGCATGGCACCGACCTCCGCATGGATGCACGTCCCTGCTACCGCAACCATCGCGCGGCGTCATCGGCCGATCGGGCGAGCATCATCCACGGCGGCAGGTGACAACCATCTGCCGGCCCTCCGATCGATCGCCTGCGCGTCCAATCCGAGTCCAGGGGCACCTCGCAGCCTGGTGCCGAGATACCGGCACCAGGCGTCTCGACGCCGATGATCCTGCCGTCGCTCCTGTCCATCGGTATCGTGTTATGGGTGGAGCGCCAGACGCCGCGCATCAACTTGCTGTTCTCGTAGGTCCAGCTATCTCCGACCGTGACGATCGGAGCTGTCCCGACCGACCGGGTCGCAGGGGCTGTCGCAGAAGCGACCGCGACCGACACGACGACGAGGGCCGATCCAACGAACGAGGACAGCGGGTGACCGGGGGCTCGCTGGCATGATGCGCGCTCGTAGGACGGCGTCATCGAC
>CALMRL010000528.1 GCA_937873345.1 uncultured Beijerinckiaceae bacterium
GCGCGACGCTGCGCGTCGCGCAGCTGCGCGTGAGTGATCGCCACGGCGAGCGCGTCGGCGGCATCCGCCGAGGGCAGCTCGGCGCGCGGCAGCAGCACCTTCACCATCATCTGCACCTGCCGCTTCTCCGCGAGGCCGGCGCCGGTGACCGTCTTCTTGATCAGGTTGGCGGAGTACTCCGTCACCGGCACGCCGGCCAGCGCCGGCACCAGCAGAGCGATGCCGCGGGCATGGCCGAGCTTCAGCGCCGATTGCGGGTCGCGGTTGACGAAGGTCTCCTCCACCGCCGCCTCGTCGGGCGCCTCGTCGGCGATCACGGCGGAGAGACCGTCGTGCAGCTGGCGCAGCCGCGTCGCCGTATCGTCATCGCCGTTGGAGGAGATGAAGCCGCAGCCGACGAAGGATAGCCTCGTGCCCACCGCCTCGATGACGCCCCAGCCGGTGTTGCGCAGGCCGGGATCGATGCCGATGATGCGGACCGGGCGTTTGATGGCTGGGATCTCCGGCGGAACTGGCACCCGCAGCCTTACGCCATCCCCGCCGCCCGCCCAAGTCTTGCTGCCCGCCCAAGTCTTGCTGCCCGTCCAAGCCCTGCCCGCTCGTGGGCGAGGATCAGGCCGGCTCCAGCTCGCGCGAGCGCCGCAGCTCCTCCTCGCCGACCTCGTCGGTCCACACCTTGAAGCTGTTGAGGGTGTGCGGGCCGAAGGAGGTGGCGAGCGGGATGTCGGTCGCATCGCGCCCGCGCGACACGGTGATGCGGCCGATGCGCGGCTCGTTGTGCCGGGCGTCGAAGGTGAACCAGCGGTGGTCGAGGTACACCTCGATCCAGGCGTTGTAGTCCATCGGCGAGGGGTTCGCCGGCACGCCGATGTCGCCCATGAAGCCGTTGGCGTAGCGCGTCGGGATGTTCATGCAGCGGCACAGGGTGACCGCGAGGTGGGCGAAGTCGCGGCACACGCCGACCCGCTCCTCGAAGGCGTCGTAGGCGGTGCGGTCGGCGCGGGCGTACTGGTAGCCGAAGGTCAGGTGGTTGTGCACGAAGTCGCAGATCGCCTGCACCCGGCGCCAGCCCGGCGCGACGTGGCCGAACAGGTTCCAGGCGATGTTCGACAGCCGGTCGGTCTCGCAGTACCGGCTGCCCAGCAGATAGACGAGGTGCTCGGACGGCACGGCGGCCAGCGGCACCTCGCCGGCATCGAGCACGATCGGGTCGGCCAAGCCGTCGCATTCGAAGATCGAGTCGCGCGAGATGGTGAAGGGGCCGGCCGGCGACATGAAGCGACGCACGAGGTTACCGTGGCCGTCGGTGTAGAGTTCGGTCTCGATGGAGGGGTCGGAGCGGAACGGTCCCTGCCAGCGCACGTGCTGCTTCAGGTCGTCGTGCGAGTCGAGGAGGCAAACCATCAGAACGGGTTGCTGGCAGAAGAACTGCAGTTCGTAGCCGTACCGGATGAGCATCTGCCGCAACGCCCCTTCTTGGATCGCGCCCTTGTGGATCGAAGGCGAGTCTCGCCTCGCCGGTTCCGCT
>CALMRL010000529.1 GCA_937873345.1 uncultured Beijerinckiaceae bacterium
GCATAGCGGCGCAGGCTGTCGTCGAGGTGGGTGCGGTCGCTCCGCTCGGCGAGCTGCGGCAGCAGCGCCGCGATCGTCGCGCCGACGTCGCCGAGCACGCCGATCTCGATCGGAGCGCGGCGCCCCAGCGCCTCGGCATGGATGTCGACCTGGGCGATGCGCGCCTTGGCGGGATAGAACTGCCGGTAGGGGAAGTCGGTGCCGAGCATCAGGAGGGCGTCGCAGCTCTCGATCGCGCGGTAGCCCGAGGCGAAGCCGATGAGGCCCGTCATGCCGACGTCGTAGGGGTTGCCGCCCTCGACGCTCTCCTTGCCGCCGAGCGCGTGGACGATCGGGCTCTTCAGCGCCTCGGCGAGGCGCATCAGCGGCTTGTGCGCGCCAGCGCAGCCGCCGCCGCACAGCAGCGTCACCCGCTTGGCGCCGTTGAGCAGGGCGGCGAGCTTGGCCACCACTTCGGGCGCCGGCTGCACGGTCGGGCGCGGCGGCACGAGGGCGAGCGGGCGCGGCGGCGGCACCTCGACGGCCTGCCCCAGCGCGACGTCGCCGGGGATCACCAGCACGCAGACGCCGCGCTCGGCGTGGGCGCGGCGGATCGCGGTCTCCAACGCGCGCGGCATCTGCGCCGGCGAGGACACCAGCTCGCAGTGCAGCGAGCACTCCTTGAACAGCTGCTCGGGATGCGTCTCCTGGAAGTAGCCCGAGCCGATCTCAGCGGAGGGGATGTGCGCGGCAATCGCCACCACCGGCTGGCGCGACCTGTGGCAGTCGAACAGCCCGTTGATGAGGTGGAGATTGCCCGGCCCGCACGAGCCGGCGCACACCGCCACTTTGCCGGTGACGTGGGCGTCGGCGCCGGCGGCGAAGGCGGCGACCTCCTCGTGGCGGGTGTGCAGCCAGCGGATACCGCCGTGGCGGCGCAGGGCGTCGGTGAAGCCGTTGAGGCTGTCGCCGACGATGCCGTAGATGCGCTCGACACCGGCGGCGGCGAGGGTGTCGACCATCTGGTCGGCGACGGTTCTGGCCATGGCCGGGCCTCCTCGGGTTCTCTGCGGGACGGGTTCGTCAGATCAGATGCTGCTGCTTGGCCGCCTCGGTCAGCCCGTCGCGGAAATCCGGGTGGGCGAGGCCGATCAGCGCCTGCGCCCGCTCGGTCGAGGACAGGCCCTTCATGTTGGCCGCGCCATGCTCGGTGACGACCCAGTGCGTGTCGATGCGCGGCGTCGTCACCGGGCCGCCGAGACGCGGCACGATCCGGCTGACCTTGCCGTGCGCCGTCGTCGCTGTCGCGGCGATGATCGACTTGCCGCGCTTCGACGCGTAGGCGCCGCGCACGAAGTCGAGCTGCCCGCCGGACGCCGAGAACTGGTGGCCGAGCATGTGCTCGGAGTTGCAGGCGCCGGTCAGGTCGATCTCGATGGTGCCGTTGATCGACACCACGTCGTCGTTCTGCGCGATGACGTTAGGGTTGGTGACGTAGTCCACCGGCCAGGACTCCACCGCGGGGTTGTCGTCGAGGAAGTCGTACATTGCCTTCTGCCCCATCGCGAAGGTGTAGACGCTCTTGCCGGCGTTGAGGTGCTTGCGGCGGTTGGAAACGTTGCCGGCGAGCGTCAGGTCGACCAGCCCGGGGCAGAGCGCCTCGGTGTGGATGCCGAGGTCGTTGCGCTCGGCGAGCGCCGCGCAGACGAGGTTCGGCAGAGCGCCCACCCCCATCTGCAGGCAGGCGCCATCCGGCACCAATCCGGCGATCGTCCTGCTGATCGCCTCCTCTTCCGCGCCGCCCTCGCGGATGGGCAGTTCCAGCAGCGGCGCGTCGTGCTCGACGATCGCGGCCACCTCGGAGACGTGGATCTGCGCGCCCGAGCCGGTGACGCGCGGCATGTGGCGGTTCACCTCGACGATCAGGCGCTTGGCGGCGCGGCCGACCTTGGAGGAGTAGTCGTTGCCGACCCCGAAGGTCATGTATCCGTGCCGGTCCATCGGCGAGACGGTTCAGACGAAGCTTTCGACCCCGATCTCCTCGATCAGCAGACGCGGCGCCTGGTGGAATGTGTTGGGCACGTAGCGCAGCACCTTGCGGCTCTCGTCGAGGCCGCGCTTCACCGTGGCGCGGTCGGCCTTGGTGACGAACATGCAGTATGGCTCGATGCGGTCGACGAGATCGTAGGCCAGCACCGTGTCGGCGGCGATCGACATCGCCTCGAAGTAGTACAGCCTGAGCTTGTCGACCTGCCCAGTCCGGGCGCGGTCAGCGAGCGCCTTCAGGAGCGCCGGCGGCTCGGCCATCGCCATGCCCATCGCCATCCGGCTGCCGGAGGGGATGGTGGCGACGGCCTCGGCGGCGCTCGTCAGCTTGCTCTTGTAGATCGCGGCGACGTCCATGGTAGCGTCTCCCGCGCTCAATAGCCTGCGGCTTCTTCGGGCGAGTGCCCGCGCTTGTGGATCAGCATGGTGCGCTCGAAGCTCATCACCTCCGCGCCGTCCTGGTTGACCCCGCGGGTCGAGACGGTGACGATGCCTTGCGTCGGCCGGCTCTTGCTTTCGCGCTTCGACAGCACGGTCGACTCCGCGTAGAGCGTGTCGCCGGCGAAAACGGGATGCTTGGCCTTCACCTTGTCCCAGCCGAGGTTGGCGACGACCTTGGCGGAGACGGTGCGCACGCTCATGCCGGTGAGGAGCGCGAGGGTGAAGGTCGAGTCGACCAGCATCTTCTTCCACTCGGTCTGAGCGGCGTAGGCGGCGTCGAAGTGTACCTGCTGCGTGTTCATCGTCAGCAGCGTGGTCCATACGTTGTCGGTGGCGAGCACGGTGCGGCCGGGGCGGTGCTCGAACACGTCGCCGGGCTCGAAGTCCTCGAAGTACAGGCCCGAGGTCTCGCGGTAGCGGCGCTCGCCGACGGTCTTGTAGGCTGATAGAAGCTCCTGCATCGTCCTTGTCTCCTCTTCGTTGTGCCCTCTCAGGCGCTCTCGCCCGCTGCGGCGAGGGTGCGGCGGGCCTTGCGGGCCACCGCCTCGTCGATCATCTGCCCGTCCACCGTGCCCACCCCCTTGGCGTTCTCGGCCAGGACCTTGCGGGCGTGTGCGATCGCCGCATCGTCGGGGGTGAGGGCGGCGTTGATCGGCGCGACCTGGGCC
>CALMRL010000530.1 GCA_937873345.1 uncultured Beijerinckiaceae bacterium
CTCCAGAGGTCGATGGCCCGCGCCCAGTCGCCCTGCGCCGAGGCGAGCAGCCCGGCGGCTCCCATCAGTCCGGGTGGCGGGGGGGAGCGGTCCTGCCCCGCGGCCAGCGCCTCGGCTGCTTCGTCGAGCCGACCGAGGCGGACAAGCGTGACGATCTCGCCCTGCACCCATTCGAGCGGCGGGTTCGGCGAAGCGAGCGCAATGCGCCAAAGGGCCAGCGCCTCCTCAAGCTCGCCGCCGGCCTCGGCGATGCGCGCCGCTTCGGAGAGCACGACGAGGTCGACGGGGAACAGGGTGCGCGCCACGCCGATCACCGAGCGAGCGCGATCGAGCCGGCCGAGTTCGCGCAGGTTCGCCGCCAGTCCGCTCCGGCACATCGCCGCGCGGTCCGACGGCAGGTTGGCATCGAAGCGCATCGCCTTTTCCCAGCGCTCGACGGCGACGGGGTAGCGGCCGCTGTCGTGGGCGCAGAGCGCGTGCTCGTAGAGCAGGGAAGGATCGTTGGGGAAGGCGCCGAGACCGCGCTCCAGCATCCGGTCGGCCTCGGCGAAGCGCCGGCAGCGCCGCATCGCCGTGCCGGCGTCGACGAAGGCGCGCCAGACGAGCTCGCCCTTATCGAGCCGCCCGACGAGCGAGGCGGCGTCGGCGCCCTCGACCCAGCTGCCGGCCGAGCGCATCGAGCGTCCGATCCGGGCGCGAAGGCCGTCGAGCAGGTCGCGGACCCGCCGTCGCACGCTGCGCTCCGTTCGACTGCCGCGGGATGCCATCGGCCATCCGGCCTCGCGGCGAGCCTCCGCGACGAAGCCTTGGCTCCTCCGGCGGTGGAGGGCAAGCCCGCTGCGGCGCTTCAGGCGCCGCATCACTCCGGCGGCAGCTGCGCCAGCCGCATCAGGTTGGTGCCGCCGCGCTCGCCGAAAGGCACGCCGCCGACCACGATGATGCGGTCGCCATGCAGCGCGAATCCTTCCTCGGCCGCGCTGGCAAGGGCCCGGTCGACCATGTCGTCGACGTCCTCGGCGTCCTTGGTGACGACGGGGTGCACGCCCCAGACGATGGCGAGGCGGCGCGCCGTGTCGACGTAGGGGGTGAGGGCGATGATCGGCGGCCCGACGCGCTCGCGGGCGATGCGGAAGGCGGTGGCGCCCGAGGAGGTCCAGGCGACGATCACCTTGATCTCCAGCGTGTCACCCATGTCGCGCGCGGCGGTGGCGATGGCGTCGGCCGCCGTTGGCTCGGGCTCGGGGCGCTGCGCGTTGATGATCGAGCGGTAGACGGCGTCGCTTTCCACCTCGATCGCGATGCGGTCCATCGTGGCGACGGCCTCGATCGGGTAGTTGCCGACCGCGCTTTCAGCCGACAGCATGATCGCATCGGCGCCCTCGAACACCGCCTGCGCCACGTCGCTGACCTCGGCGCGGGTCGGCACCGGTGCCGTGATCATCGACTCCAGCATCTGCGTCGCCACCACCACCGGCTTGCCCTGGCGCCGGCAGCGCCGGGTGATGCGCTTCTGGATGCCGGGCACCTTTTCCAGCGGCATCTCGACGCCGAGGTCGCCGCGCGCCACCATCAGCCCGTCGGAGAGCGCGATGATCTCGTCGAGCTTCGTCAAGGCCTGCGGCTTCTCGATCTTCGACATCACCAGCGCCCGGCCGTCGACGATCGCCTTGATCTCGCTGACGTCCTCCGGGCGCTGCACGAAGGAGGCGGCGATCCAGTCGACGCCGATCTCCAGCGCCGCCTGGAGGTCGGCATGGTCCTTGGGCGTCATCGCCGAGACGGCGATCTCGGTGTCGGGCAGGCTGACGCCCTTGCGGCTGGAGATCACGCCCGCGCGCTCGGCCTCGCACACGGCGCTGTGGCCGGTGGTCGAGACGACGTGCAGGCGCATCTTGCCGTCGTCGACCAGCACCGTGTCGGTCGGCTTCAGCGCGACGAGGATCTCGGGGTGGGGTAGGTGGACGCGGGACGCGTCGCCGGGCGTGGGATCGCCGTCGAGGGTGATGCGGTCGCCGGGCGAGAGCGTCACCGCCGTGTCGCGCAGCGCGCCGATGCGCAGCTTCGGTCCCTGCAGGTCGACCAGCACCGCGACCGGGCGGCGGTAGCGCTTCGCCACCTCGCGCAGCGCGAACACCCTGCCGCGCAGGTCCTCGTGGCTCGTATGGCTCATGTTGATGCGGAACACGTCGACGCCGGCGGCGAAGAGCTTGGCCAGCATCTCGTCGGGTGTCGACACCGGGCCCAGCGTCGCGACGATCTTGCAGCGGCGCAGGCGCCTCACGAGCGATCCTCCCCGGCGCGAAGCGCGGGGGAGAGACCCGCCTTCACTTCGCGGCAGGCTGCGGCCCCGCCGATGCCTGGGGC
>CALMRL010000531.1 GCA_937873345.1 uncultured Beijerinckiaceae bacterium
CCAGGGCGACGTCGAGCGAGCCGAGGTCCACGCCGAGCCCCGCCAGCGCCGCCTCGAAGATGGCGCGCGTGCCCGAGCCCGGCTCGCGCAGCACCCAGGGGCCGCCGGCGATCTCCTTCGAGGTGATCTCCTGCCCGCCGACCACGCCCCGCCCCGCCCAGGGATGGGCGGGCGAGACCACCACGATCAGCCGGTCCCGCGCCAGCTCGGTGACGACGAGCGCGGGGTCCTCCACCGCGCCTTCCACGAAGCCGATCTCGGCGCGGCCGGCGAGCACCGCGTCGACGGCTTCGGCGGAATTGCCGATGGCGAGGCGGATCGTCAGCGCGGGGTTCGCGCGGCGGAAGCTGACGAGGCGCGACGGCAGCCAGTAGGAGGCGATCGTTTCGCTGGCCTGCAGCAAGAGCCGCCCGCGCTTCAGCCCGGCGATCTCGGCCAGCACCAGCTCGGCGCGGTCGACCTGTGCCAGCACCGCCCGCGCCTCGACGAGGAAGGTGGCGCCGGCCTCGGTCAGGCGGATGCCGCGGCCGACGCGCTCGAACAGCCGCGCGTCGTGCCGCTCCTCCAGCGCCGCGACGTGGGCCGAGACGGCGGACTGCGCGAGGTGCAGCGCCTCGGCCGCCTGCGTCACGTGCTGCCGCTCGGCGACGGCGACGAAGACGCGGAGCTGGTCCAGGGTCACGGGAAGCGGGTCACGAGTGGGATCAAGGAAATCGCGGAGGTGGCAGGCGCTGCGGGGAGGCATGCCCTGTGCCGAGCATAGCGGCGCGCCCGCCGGCGGACCAGGCGGCTGCGCAGGAGCGCTGGCTGCCGCACGCGTTCGACCCGGCCAGTTACTCTCGACATCAGCGGCGGCGCATCAGGTCACGACGGATGCGCCGTCACCGTCCAACAGCAACTCGCCGAGGTCGGTCGCCTTCGCCGCGGCGTCGGATGCTCACATCGGCCACAGCAGCCGGGAGTACTCCGCCTCCGGCTTGCCGTAGGCGCTGCCGACGTAGCTCTCGATGGCGTCCCGATCGCGTATGGCGACGAGGCCGCGCTCCGACCGGATGAGCCGCATACCCTCGAGGACGTGCAGGGCATTGGTGATGCTCGGCCGGCGCACCGACAGCATCGAGGCGATGAAGTCATGGGTGAGGGAGAAGCTGCCGCTTTCGCAGCGATCGTGAAACATCAGGAGCCAGCGGGCGAGCCGCTGCTCGGTCTGCTGCACAGCGTTCGACATGATGGTGCAGGTGCACTGGATGGTGAGCACCTGGGCGAACAGCATCAGCACCTGTCGTAGACTGACGCTATCCTCGACGGCCGCCATGAACGGGCGAAGCGCGATGCGATAGGCCTCGCCGGCGACCTGCACGTTCGCGTCGTGAGGAATGCGGTCGGACCCGAGGATCACCGCCGGGTGGAGAAAGCCCTCGCGACCGACGATGCCGACCTCGGCCTGTTGCCCCTCCGCGGACCGCGCCACGATCGATATGACGCCGCTCTCGGGAAAATAAACATAGGGTATTTCAGAGTCCGCCCTGATGAGGGTCTCCTGGAAAGCACATTGGTACAACTCAAGATGCTCGGCGAGCAAACAGAAGTCGGACGCGCTTAGATGGGAGAGGATGTTGTTGCGGTCTTTCCGACGATCATGCATCAGCAGCCCGCAATCATTTGAATTTTCAAGTCTCTGCCGTATCAGTGCCGATACACTTTGCCCTTGTCACTTACAAATGATGGCAAGGAGTTGGCTAGAGCTTTTGGGTGAAAATTCATTTTTCATAACGCGTCGCTCCCCCCCGATCGTCGATCTGCGGGAGGAGACTTCAGAAGAAGCTCCGCCGCATCGACGATCGCGGAAGCCTCGTCGCCGGAGGCGGGACTTGCTCGCTGTTCCCGGCCCTGCAGACATCCGGCAGGCTCTGAGCGCGTCTCCGCATTGGCCCGCCGGCGGCGGCTCCGCTCAGTCGCTATCGCGGGAGGGGTAGCCGAAAAGGCGCAGCACGGCGTCGCGCAGGATGGCGGCGTAGCCGCGGTACTCCTGCGCCCGCTCATCGTACATCTCGGCCATCGCGACGCGACCGCTTTGCCGTCCGTCAGCGGCCATTCGTTGCACGAGCTCGGCGCGCTCCTCGATGATCCGCAGGGCGACGCGCAGCGCCTCGTCGATGCTGCCTTCCTGTTCGTTGGCGAGGATGTCGGCCGTGAAGGCGTGCCCGACCTGGCAGCGGAAGCGCAGGGGATGGCCGACGCGCACCTTGGACAGCACGCCGCCGCAGCTCGGGCAGGTCAGCGCTGCCGGGTCGGCGAAGGTCGCGAGCCGCGGTGAGTCGATGCGCTCGCCCGCCGCGATGCTGACCTCCAGCATCACCTCGGGCGGGATCGACACGGAGGGGCCTGCGCGCTCGCGCACCAGGTCCGACAGCACGTCGCCGAGCCTCGCGCTGGGCACGACGAGGTCGGCGACGGTTCCCTCCATCGCGCGCCGCGGCATCTCGTTGGCGATCGCGTCGTCGGGGTCCTGCACCAGCGCCAAGCCGCCGCAACGCTTGATCGCCTGCAGGCCGGCGGCGCCGTCGCTGAGGAAGCCGCTGAGCACCAGGCCGATGACCCGCGACCCGTAGGCGGCGGCGGCCGAGCGGAACAGCGGGTCGATGGCCGGCCGCGCCATGTTCTCGCGCGGCCCATGGCCGAGCCGTATCACGCCGTCGACCAGCAGCAGGTGGCGGTCCGGCGAGGCGAGATAGACGTTGCCGCGCTCGACCTTCAGCCCTTCGGAGGCTTGGTGCACCGGCAGAGGGCCGGCGGCGCTGGCGACCAGCGCCAGGATGCCGGTGGAGCGCGCCGGCACGTGCAGCACGATGAAGACGGCCGCCGGCAGGTCGGGGGGAAATCCGCTCAGGATGGCCTTCAGCGGCGCCGTCGCGCCCGCCGAGCCGCCGATGACGAGGATATCGCGATTGCCCATTTGCCTCACCGCATCGCGTCGTGCATCTGCAGGTGAACGCGGCTGTGCTAGAAAGGTCCGCCGGCTCTTCGACACGACCGGACCAAATCCCGCCGATGGCCAAATCCCGCCTATGACCAAGCCCGCAGAGACGACCAAATCCGCAGAGCAGAGGATCGTCTTCGTCGCCCTGTGCGCGTCGGGGGTGAAGACGCGCTCGCTCGAACAGCTCGTGGTCGGCCTGCGCCTGCCGCCCGAGGCGGCGGTGATCCTCGTGCTGCAGCACCGCGAGGCGCTCGACGAGTCTGGCTTCCGGCGCATCCTCGAGGGCTCAGACCGCGCGTTGACGGCGGTGGTCGACGGCGAGGCCGCCGAGGCGGGTGGGCTCTACCTCGCCGACGCCAACGTCATCCTCGACATCGAGGGCGGTCGCTTCCGCACCCGCGCCTCCGACCGCGGCATCGGGCACCGTGGCACGGTGGACAGCTTCCTCGTCTCGCTGGCGCGCGACCAGGAGAGCCGGGTGGTCGCGGTGGCGATGGACGGCACCGACGGCGACGGCACGCTTGGCTTCAAGGCGGTCAAGGAGGCCGACGGCCTGACGCTCGCCGAGGTCACGGAGGAGGCGAACGGCGGCGAACTGGCGATGAGCGACCATCCCGCCGCGCTCGCCGACGCGCTGCTGCCGGTGGCGGCGATCGGTGAGCGCATCGCCGCCTTCGTCCGCCACCTCGGCGAGCAGGACGGCAAGCCCCGGGCGGAGCTGGGCGAGGCCCAGGAGGGCGCCGCGCGCGCCACGATCGCCAACATCCTGCGCCACGGCACGGGGCACGACTTCCACGGCTACAAGACCGGCACCTTCATGCGCCGCATCGAGCGCCGCATGCAGGTCGTCGCGGTCACCGACCTGCAGGCCTACATCGAGCTGCTGCGCCACCGTCCGGGCGAGGTGCAGGAGCTCTTCAACGACCTGCTGATCGGCGTCACCCGCTTCTTTCGCGATCCCGGCGAATTCACGCGGCTGGAGCGGCGCGTCATCCCCAAGCTCTTCGAAGGCCGCGGCCGCGGCGACCAAGTCCGTCTCTGGGTGATCGGCTGCTCGACCGGCGAGGAGGCCTATTCCCTCGGCATCCTGCTGCATGAGCACATGTCCACGCTCGACGAGGTGCCGCAGGTGCAGATCTTCGCCACCGACCTTGACGGGCGGGCGCTCGCCGCCGCGAGGGTCGGGCGCTACCCCGACAGCATCGCCGCCGACCTCGGGCCCGAGCGGCTGGCGCGCTGGTTCGTGCGCGAGGGCAACACCTTCTGCATCGTCAAGGAGCTGCGCGAGCTGTGCATCTTCTCGCAGCACTCGATCGTCAAGGACGCGCCGTTCTCGCGCCTCGACATCGTATCGTGCCGCAACCTGCTGATCTACCTCGACGCCGAGCTGCAGTCCCGCATCATCCCGCTGTTCCACTTCGCCCTGCGCCCCGGCGGCACCCTGTTCCTCGGCAATTCGGAGAACGTGTCGCGGCACAACCGCCTGTTCGCGCCGATCGAGAACCATTCGCGCATCTTCCGCCGCGTCGACACGGCGGCGCGGGTGTTTCCCGACTTCCCCTTCTCGACCGGGGTGGTGCCGGCGCCGACGACGCTGCCGATGGCGATCGCGCCGCGCGTCGCGGAACTGGCGTTGACCCGCCGCGCGGAGCGGCTCGCCGAGCGCCACGCCCCGGCCTACGTCATCGTCGACGAGGGCTACAACGTCCTGCACTTCTCCGGGCGCACCGGCCGCTACATCGATCCCGTCGCCGGGGCCGCCAGCCTCAACCTGATGCAGCTCGCCCACCGCGACTTGAGGGTCGACTTGCGCGCGGTGCTCGCCCGCGCGGTCTCGACAGACGCGCCCGCGCAGGTCGAGGGCGTGCTCCTCGGACGCAACGGAAGCGGCGTCGCCGTCGACATCGTGGCGGAAGCGATCGTCGGCGACGGCGGGCGCTCGCGTAACTTCGTCGTGCTGTTCAAGGACTCGGGCTCGGCGAGGAACTGGGATGGCGGCGACGCCTCCGACCCGGTCGACCACACGCGCCACCTCGAAGCCGAGCTGCGCTCGACCCAGAATCGGCTCCAGGCGACCAACGAGGCCCTGGAAAGCGCCAACGAGGAGCTGAAGGCCTCCAACGAGGAGTACCAGGCGCTCAACGAGGAGCTGCAGAGCATGAACGAGGAGCTGCAGACCTCCAAGGAGGAGCTGCAGTCCGTCAACGAGGAGCTGACCACGCTGAACGGCGAGCTGGGGCAGCGCGTGCGCGAGTTGAGCCGCGCCAACAGCGACCTGCAGAACCTGATGGAATCGACGCAGATCGCCAGCCTGTTCCTCGACAACGAGTTGCGCGTCACGAGCTTCACGCCGGCCGCGGTGGAGCTGTTCCACCTCGTCGAGTCCGACCGCGGCCGGCCGATCGGCCATATCAAGGCGCGCATCGGCTACGACGAGCTGCAGGACGACGCCCGCCGGGTGATGCGGACGCTGGCAACCGTCGAGCGCGACATCGGCAACGAGAACGGCGCCGGGCAGTACATGGCGCGCGTGCTGCCCTACCGCTCGACCGATAACTTCATTGCCGGCGTGGTCGTCACCTTCGTCGAGGTCACGGCGCTGAAGCAGGCGGAGCGGCTGCTGCGCCTGCAGGAGGAACGCTTCCGCACGCTTCTCACCGGCACCACGACCAGCATGTACCGCATGAGCCCCGACTGGAACGAGATGCGCGAACTCGACGGGGGCGGCTTCCTGCTCGACACGGTGCAGACCAACACGGACTGGCTGTCGACCTACATCCTGCCGGAGGACCAGCCGCTCGTCCTCGCTGCCATCGAGGAGGCGATCCGCACCTCCACGACCTTCGCGCTGGAGCACCGGGTGCACCGCGCCGACGGCGGCATCGGCTGGACCTACTCGCGCGCCGTCCCGCTCCTCGATGCGAAGGGCGCGGTGCGGGAATGGTTCGGCGCGGCGAGCGACATCACCGAGCGCCGGCAGGCGAAGGCGGTCGAGCGGGAACCGTCTTGAGGCCGCTCAGAACGGTATCATGGTCCGCGTGCTTGCCAGCCACTCCCTTGACGCCTGCATCTCCCGGTGCAGGGCCTGGACCTGCTCGCGCACGGCCTCGGCGAGACCGTAGGCGCGCTCGAGCTGCGTTGCCGCACGCATCGCCTCGACGTGCCGCTGGGACGGTCTGTTCGGCTTCTGCTGCACCCTTTCCATGAACGGCAGCGTGATGAGGAGCTTGCCCTCCGCGTCCTCGATCTCGAAGGCGCACTCCATCGGGTTCCGCCCGCGGCGGATCAGATCCGCCGTCAGCTCCGGAATGGAACCGTAGGCTTCGAGGTAGGCCGCCTCGAAATCGGGGCAGTCGAGGCCAATCTCGTCACGTTCGAGCCCTTCGGGCGCCCGCAGGTGGAAGAAGAACATCGGCATCTAGCATCCCGGTTCGCTGGCAAGGCGAGGATGGCATCGCGCGAAGGCCCCGCGCAATCGTGATAATGTCTCCGCGAGGCGCGGCGCTTAGGCGCTCCCGGGGTCGCGGTCGAAGCTAACCCCATCAGAGCACGGGACGATCCATCCTCCCACCATCTGTCGGTGGTTGACGAAGGGGAGTAAACTTTGTGATGTTGTGTAGCGCCGCAACAGCCCATCCCATTAAGATGGAGGCATGCAGCAACACGAGATGGCTAAGCAGTTCATCGCGAAGCTCGGCTGGTTCTCTCCGCTGTCCCGTGAGGGACACGAGGTGCTTCGCGGACTGACGAGCGCTCGGCCGCGCCGGTTGCTGCCGGGCGAAGACATCATAGGCGAAGGCGAGCGCCCTCGCGCGGTCAACATCCTCGTGTCGGGCTGGGCCTGTCGCTGCAAGCAACTCACCAACGGCCGGCGTCAGATCATCTCGCTCATCCTGCCCGGCGACACCTGCGAGCACGTCGTCTTCGTGCCGGATGAGATGGACCATTCCATCATCGCGCTGTCGCCCTCGAGCACCATCGAGATGCCGCAGAACGTCCTGGATATCCTGGCGAGGGAGCACCCGCATCTCGCCCTGGCCTTGAAATGGGAAGCCTTCGTCGGCACGGCGGTGCAGCGCGAATGGACGGTCAACCTCGGACAGCGCACGGCCGTCGAACGGATGGCCCACCTGTTCTGCGAACTCTTCGTGCGCCTGCAGATGGTCGGGTTGGCGGAGGGCCAGGGCTTCGCGATGCCTTTGACGCAGGGCGATCTCGCCGATGCCCTCGGGCTCTCGACGGTCCACGTCAACCGCACCCTGCAGGAGCTGCGCGGCCGCGGCTTGCTCAACCTGCGCAACCGCCACCTGACGATCCTGGATTTCGACGTCCTGTCGGCCACGGCGAACTTCAACCGCGCCTATCTTCACCTGAGCAGTAGAGCCCAGGTGAACGGAAAAGCCGAAGCGAGCTGAAAAGCATCGGTGAGCCGAGAGGCTGTCGACTCGGCAAGATCGGTACTGCGATCGGGCGCTCGCGGCCAATCGAGGACCGCCGGCCGCGCCGGCGCAACGCGACAGCATCGCGTTGAATGCCGGACCCGGCGCGATGCTTCACGGCTTCGCCGAGCCAGAGCGCCGCTTTCCGCTCCGGCTCGGCAGGTGAGTCTTGGAGTCGCGGGTTGAAACCGCGCGCGAGCCACCGGATTCGCTTTCCATGCCCATATCCTGCGACGCTATTCCGCCGGCCCAGCCCACCGCGCGCTTGAGGCGGCAGGCGCGGCGCGAGCGATGGGTGTCGACCGAGGACCTGCGCATCAAGGCCCTCGATGTGCATCGTCGCCTTGGCGAGGAGTTCGGGCTGCCGATCCCCTACTTCCACAACCTCGATCCCTTGAGCGAACTCGTCTCCTCGCTCCTGTCGCACCGGACCCGCAACGCCGACTCGGGGCGAGCCTTCAAGGCCCTGCGGGGTCGTTTTCCCGATTGGGCCGAGGTGATCGACGCCGAGGTCGCCGAGATCGAGACGTTGATCCAAGGCGTGACATGGCCCGAAGCCAAGGCGCCGCGCATTCGGCAGGTGCTGCGCGATGTGCGCGACCGCCACGGCGCGCTCGACCTCGGCTTCCTGGCCGGGATGGATCCGGAGGCGGCGCGCTTCTGGCTCGCCTCGATTCCCGGCGTCGGGCCGAAGACCAGCGCGGCCGTGCTGTCCTTCTCCACGCTGCGCATGCCGGCGCTGCCGGTCGACAGCCATCACCATCGCGTCGCGCAACGGCTCGGGTTGATTGGTCCGAACGTGGATGTCGGCCCGGCCCACGACGCCCTACGGGCGCTTCTGCCCGCCGACTTTACGGCGCAGCAGCTGTACGACGATCACGAGCTGCTGATGCTGCACGGGCAGAAGACCTGCCACTTCCGTGCGCCCGCCTGTGGCCGATGTCGGTTGCTCGACCAGTGCCCGACCGGGCAGGCACGAAGCGTATAGTCGGGGCCCGCCGGCTGTTCTGGAAAGAGCGCAGAGCGAGCATGGTAGCCATCGCGCGCCCTTCGCCGCATGCGGGTAGCATCGGACGTATCCGCGGCATTGTCAGGCTACCCGGGAACTCTCGCGCGCTCTTGAGCTGCGACGGGCAGCGGCGGCCCGCCGCAAGGCGCCTAGAAGTTCTTCTGCGCGCGCATCTTGCCGTCCGGGTGCTCGGTGCTCTGACCCGGTGCCACGGGGGCGGCTGGCGAGCCTTTGTTCTCCATCCCCCCTCCGGCCTTCATCGTCGAGTCGGCCTTGGCGTCGGCGCCGTTGTTGCCGCCGGCAAGGGTGGTGCCGTCCTTCGGCTCGGCCAGCGCCGCACCGGCACCGATCAGCATGGGGACGACGAAGCCTGTCGCTGCGAATGTCCTGACCATGCGTATCGATCCTTCTGATTCGTGTCGTCGCGGCATCGGACCGGCCGGCGACGTCCGCCATATGGCTCGGCAACGCTCAAGGTAAAGGTCTGCCACCGGCGGCTGCTGCCCGGCCCGGTGGAGGCATGCGGTGGTAACGACGATCGAAGACGCCTGGGAATGTAGGCGATCGCGCGCCGTCTTTCTTTACGCTCGTCTCCTAGCGTTCCTCAACCGCTAGGAGACGAGCGTGAGCGAAGCGACCCGCTTGGCTTCCCTGAGAAGCCTCGACATCCTCGAGACCGACTCGGAAGAAACCTTCGATTGCCTCGTGCGGATGGCCGCCGAGGCGCTCGGCACCCCGATCGCCCTGGCGACGCTGGTCGACGAGGCGCGGGTTTGGCTCAAGGCCAGGATCGGCACCGACGCGACGCAGACGCCGCGCGAAGGCTCTTTCTGCTCCACCACGATCGACTGTCGCGAGATGCTGGTCGTCGAGGATGCAGCGCTCGATCCGCGTTTCGTCCTCTCCTCGCTCGTCACCGTCGACGGCATCCGCTTCTACGCCGGGGCCCCGGTGATGCTCGCCGACGGCGAGGTCGTCGGCGCCGTGTGCGTGCTCGACACCATTCCCCGTCCGGCCCCCGACGCCGCCGGCACTGCGCTGCTGAGAGGACTGGCGGCGGCGGTCGGCCATCTGCTCGATCTGCGCCGCCAGCTGATCGCCCGCCGCCTAGCCGAGCATCGCCTCGCCGAGCAGGCTCGCCTGCTCGAACTTGCCGAGGAAATCGCCGGCGTCGGCACGTTCCGTCTCGACTTCTCGGATGGATCGGTCCGGCAGTCGCCGCCGATCTTCGCGATCTACGGCCTCGATGCCAACGCCGGCGTGCCATCCACCGAGTCGATGCTGGCGCTGTACGATCTGGAAGATCGGCGGTGCATCGAGGCCGCGATCGAGAGGGCGCGCTTGAGCGGCGAGGGCTACAACCTCGATGCCAAGCTGCGCCGCGCCGACGACGGCATGAAGCGCGACGTGCGCGTCAAGGCCCGCGTCCAGTTCGATGCCGCGGGTCGGCCGGCGGCGCTCGTCGGCGTGCTGCAGGACGTGACGATGGAGAAGGAGGCGCTCGCCCTTATCAACTCCCGGCGCATCGAGGCCGACCGCCGCGCCGATCGCATGCGCCACCTCGCCTCGGTCGACGCCCTGACCGGCCTGCCGAACCGTCGCGCCTTCCTGGAAGACGTCGGGAACGCTCTCGAATACGGTGTGAGCGTCAACCTCGCCGTGCTCGACCTCGACCATTTCAAGTCGATCAACGACCGCCACGGTCACGAAATCGGCGACGCCGCGCTCGCCGCGTTCGGCCGCATCGCCGGCCGTTTCGCCGACGAGGGTTGCCGGCTGGGGCGCATCGGCGGCGAGGAGTTCGCGCTGATGGTCGCCGAGACCCGCGACGCGGTGCGCCTCGTCGAGCGGCTTCGCGAGGCTGTTCTCGCCGAGCCGCTGCGCCTCCGGCTGGGGACCGAGATTCGCCTGACCTTCAGCGCCGGGCTCGCCCGCTCGCAGCCCGGCGACGATTGGTCGTCGTTGTTCAGCCGCGCCGACCGGGCGCTGTACCGCGCCAAGAACGAAGGTCGCGACCGCCTCGCGATCGCCGCCTGAGCGGGGAGGGTCCTTCCATGGCCGCCACCCTCTTCGAGGATCTCGCCCCCGCCGAGCGTTTCGGCACGGCGCCGGCGCTGCTGCGCCACCGCCTGCAGCACCATGCGCTGTTCTCGGACGCCGCGCTCGTCGAGCTGATCGAACGCACGCCGCGCGACCGGGTCCACGTCAACACCATGCCGCGCGACGCCACCCGGCCAGACCTTTGGCGCGAGGGCGACATGACGGGCGTGCCGGGGCAAGACGTGCTCGCCGCGGTCGCCGGGGGCAACATCTGGGTGCACCTCAAGCGGGTGCACGAAACGGAGCCGGCCTACAGGGCGCTGCTCGATGCCCTGTTCGCCGAGCTGGAGGCCGCCGGCTTCACCCCTACCTATCGCCGCTCGATGAGCATCCTGATCTCCTCGCCGGCGATGAACGTCGCCTACCACGCCGACGTGCCGGGACAGTGCCTGTGGCAGGTGAGGGGACGCAAGCGGCTGTGGGTCTATCCCGCCCGCGCGCCCTTTCTGGAGACGCCGGTCTTGGAGCGCATCGTCCTCGGCCGCGCCGCCGACACGGCGCTGCGCTACGATCCCGCCTTCGATGCCGAGGCCGAGGTGTTCGACCTCGCGCCCGGCGACGTGGCGACCTGGCCGCGCAACTGCCCGCACCGGGTGCGCAACGCCGACTGCCTCAACGTGTCCTTCACCACCGAACACTGGACCGATGCGCTGCGCGCCGGCTACGCCGTCGATTACGCCAACGGCCTGCTCAGGCCCCTCTTCGAGCCGATGCTCGGCGGCCGCGATCCGTCGCGCCGCACCGCCGGCGCCGCATTCCGCGCTAAGTTCGCCTTGGCGGCGGCCCATAAGGCGACGCGGCGGCTGCATCGGCCGAGCCGGATGGGCGTGGTGGACTTCCGCGTCGATCCCCGGTCGCCGTCGGGGTTCGTCGACATCGAGCCTGTCGCGCCTTGAGCCTGGCCCTTCGGAGATGACGCTCGCCGTCGCCTGCATCGACGCGCTGCACGGGGTCGATGCGCTTCGGGGTGAATGGGAAGCGCTCGCCGCCTCGGCGCATGGGGCGACGGCGTTCCAATCCTTCAGCTGGTGCCGGACCTTCCTCGCCGTCGCAGAGGAGCGCGCGCCCGGCCAGGTCCACCCGCGCATCGTCACCGTGCGCGAGGACGGCCGGCTGGTGATGCTGTGGCCGCTGCAGCAGCTGCGCTTCGCCGGGCTGCGCCTCGTCGGCTGGATCGGCGAGCCGATGACGCAGTACGGCGACATCCTCGCCGAGCCGGGGGCAGGGCGGACGCGGTGGCGGGCCGCCGCCGAGGCCGAAC
>CALMRL010000532.1 GCA_937873345.1 uncultured Beijerinckiaceae bacterium
CCGCCGAGCCGCCGGGCGAGGTTGCGGACGGTGGCGAGGCCGATGCCCTCGCCCGGCCTGTCCTGCTCGCCCGAGCGGCGGAACAGCTCGAAGATGCGCTCGTAGTCTTTCGCCTCGATGCCGCGGCCGTTGTCGCGGATGCAATAGCGTAGCTGGTCGCCCTGCCGTTCCCCGGTGATGGCGATGCGGCCAGGACGGCCCGGCGCAAGGTACTTGGTGGCGTTCTCGATCAGGTTGCCGAAGATCTGCTCCACCGCGAGGCGGTCGCTCGTCAGTCCCGGCAGGTCGGCCTGCACCTCCAGCGCCGCCTCGCCGGCGGCGAGCTGCTGCGACAGGCTCTCTCCCTGTGCCCTCACCAGCTCGCGCAGGTCGACGGGCTGCGGCGTCAGCACTCGCCGCCCCTCGCGCGACAGCTTGAGGATGGCATTGATCAGCCGGTCCATCTTGGCGGTCGAGGTGCGGATGAAGCCGAGCGCCTCGGGCAGGTCGGCCTCCACGGCAAGGCGGCGATCGGGGGTGACGATCTGCGGCGCCGCCTCCTCGGCGGCCTTGAGCAGGGCCGTGATCTCGCCCCGCGTCGCGTCGAGCTCGCTGGTGAAGCCCATCACGTTGACGAGCGGCGCCCGCAGGTCGTGGCTGACGATGTAGGCGAAGCGCTGGATCTCGTCGTTGGCGACCTGCAGTTCGCTGACGCGTTCGGCCACCATCGCCTCCAGATTCTCGTTGCTGTCGCTGAGCCGTCGCTGCGCCGCGACCAGGGCGCCGAGGGCCCGGCGCGACAGCACCACGGCGTAGCCGGCGAGCGCGATCACCAGGGCGATGCCGGCGAGCGTCGCTGCGGCCAGCAAGGTATTGTTCCTGTTGGCGGCGGCGGTGAGCACGTCCTGGTTACGCGTTTCCTCCGCCTCGAAGACCCCTAGTGAGGCCCGTATCTCCATCATGAAGGTGTTGCCGGTGTTGTTCTTCACGATGGCGAGCGCGCCGGCGAAGTCGCCGCGATCTGCGACGGTGACGGTGGAGGCAAGCTCGGTGAGCTTGGCCCTGACCAAGTCTTCGAGGTGATCCAGCGTGCGTTGCTGGACCGTGCTGCCGTCGACCCCGCGTTTCAGCTCGTTCAGCAGGTTTGGCGCCTCGACCGAACCGGACAGGTAGGGGCCGAGATACCCCCGATCCTGCGTCAGCAGATAGCCGCGCTGTCCGGTTTCGGCGTCCTGAACGAGCGTCAGCAGCCGGTACCCCATCTGCCGGATCTGCAGGCTATGCGTCACCGAAGTGTTGAAGCGATGGCCGGTGTAGGCGAACCACAGCGAGGTCAGCGCCACCAGCACCAGCAGCAGCAGGCCGCCGACCAGCGGCGCCTGCGCGCGCTTCAGCGCGCCCTCCGCGTCATCGACTGCCGTCCCCGGCCCACCCGCCGTCCCGGCGGCTGCGATCCGACCGGTCCTGACCCCTGCTGCGGTTGCCGGGGGAGATCCCGCGCGGCGCCTGTCCAATCCGGTCTCGGCCGTCGAGGTCATCGCCCGTCCCGCGCCACCATCGCCTGTCCCTGGTGCATCGCAGACCAGCCGCGCTTTTCCAAGGGGCAACGGCGTGTTTTCCTGTCGGCTTCCGGACGATCGGGCAATCCGGGAAAGCCGATCGGAAACAGGTGGATCGGCCGCGATGGCGTCACCGCGGCGCCGGCCCCGCAGCGGCGGTCGTCGCCGCCCTCTCCGCGACGCCCTTCGCCGCCGGCGGCCTTCCGTCTGGGCCTCGTCGCACCTATAGACTGTCGCGTAGCTTGCCGTGATCGAGCTTGTCGCAGCGCGGCTTGCCGGCGCCGCGGCGGTGCGGAGGGATTGGGACGGGATGCGGCTGATCATCGTCGGGGCTGCGGGCCGCATGGGGCGCACCCTGGTTCGCCTGATCGGCGAAAGCGAGGCGCTGTCGCTCTCCGGCGCGCTGGAGCGCGAGGGCTCGCCGGCGCTGGGGCAGGATGCCGGCACGCTCGCCGGGCTGCCGCCGCTCGGTGTCGCCGTCACCGACGACCCGCTGCCCCTCGTCGTCGAAGCCGACGGCATCGGCGACTTCGCGCCGCCCGACCCCAGCCTGGCGCTGGCAGCTCTGGCGGCCCAGGCGCGCATCGTCCACGTCATCGGCACCACCGGCTTCGCACCCGAGGCCGAAGGGCCGCTGCGGGCGGCGGCGCGCCACGCCACCCTCGTCAAGTCCGGCAACATGAGCCTCGGCGTCAACCTGCTCGCCGTGCTGGCGCGTCGCGCCGCCCAGGCCTTTCCCGACGTCGACGTCGAGATCGTCGAGATGCACCACCGCATGAAGGTCGACGCGCCCTCCGGCACGGCGCTGCTGCTCGGCGAGGCGATCGCCGCCGGGCGCGGCGTGTCGCTCTC